>JAZUEA010000220.1:0-3560 GCA_045639945.1 Myxococcota bacterium | reverse complement strand
GAACCAGAGCCGCTGCCGCCAGAACCAGAGCCAGAGCCGCCAGAACCAGAGCCGCTGCCGCCGGAACCAGAGCCGCTGCCACCGGAGCCAGAGCCATCACCGGAACCATCACCGCTGCCGGAGCCGCTGCCGGAGCCACCCGAGCCGCTGCCGGAGCCACCCGAGCCGCTGCCGCCGCCACCCAAGCCTGGTTGAACGGTTTCGTTTTCAGGAAGAGTGCCGTTGATAAGCGCTTCGGCCAGGTTTTCGGCGCTCACTTTGCCGTCAGAACCCATGGAGGCTTGAACCCAAGTGGGCAGAGCTTCCGGATCGGTGACGCTGCTCATGTCAACGCCTTCGAGGTTGGCACCGTCGAGGTTTACGCCTGTAACGTCGGTGTTTTCCATCGTAGCGCCGGCCAAATTTGCGCCCGCCAAGCTTGCACCAACAAGGCTTGCCTCGTCCAACGTCGCTTCGGACAAATCCGAACCGGCCAGGTTTGCGCCTTCAAGGTTGGTGCCTTCCAAGTTTGCGCCGGAAAGGTTTGCGCCCGCCAAGTTCGTGCCGGAAAGGTCCAAGCCGGCCAATTCAGCGCCGGACAAATTCGCGCCCGCCAAGTTCGAGCCAGGACCAAGCATGCCTTGTGAGCTAACGTCGTAGCCTTCAGAGAAGGTGGTGTTCGCGTCGAAAATGGCACCGTCGAGTTTGACGCCGTCGAGCATTGCGCCGGACAAATCCATGCCGCGCAAGTCTACACAAGCACATTCGGACGTTTCATCAACGCTCGGAATGGTGCAGTTCTGAAGACGGTTTTCGTCCGTGCAAAGTTTGCAGCGATCGGTGTTTGGATCCCGTGAGAAGTGCGCGATGCACTCACAGTTCATGCTGCTCTTGTTGCACGTTTCGTTGCTTGGACAACCTGCGTCTAAGCAACCGTTGTTTGTGCAGATGGAAATTTCTTCGCCGGCCATGTCGATGGACGGATAGCAAGTTGTGCCATCAGGGCAGGGGTGACCGGGACGAACTCCATCAGGGCAAGGGGCTTTACAAATGCCTTGGCCTTTTTCGGTCGGCATAACGCAGCGAGCGCCGTCCGCACAACCGTTTGCACCAAAGCAAACATCATTGAGTTTAGCGCCTCCACCACCGGAATCGTCACTACCACACGACAATGCGGTGATACCAAGGCAAGCAACGAGATAGCGGAAGAGAATCAACCGAGCGGATTGACCGCGCATGGTGTCTCCTGTGCTTAAAAGTTGAAAGCTTCATCAAAAGTTAGATCAACACAAAGTTATTGTGCCACAGCTTGAACTTGCACCGCACTGAGAACTGTAAATTATTGAGAAAGATGTGAATTTTTTTCTGCGAAATAGGTGCCCGTGAAGATGAGCACGCAGAAAAAAGGGCGAGGAAAGAGGAAGTGAGGGATTAGCGCTTGTTGTCGCGCAGATCGAGCGGATTGAATTCCAAACCGGTCTTCGGATCGATGTCGCGAATAATGGACAAGCTGCGCAGCGAGTTGGAGATCTGGTCGTCTTGATCGAAGAACGCGCGCGTCAACCGCTGACGAACAGCAGCATCGTTTGCGGTCGGGTAGTAGGTGATCACGTTCGCCAAGTAAATGTGTAGCTCGTTTTGCAGCAAGGCACGCTGGTGAATCACCTTGTCGAAGCCCACGCCTGTTTCGCCGGATTCAAGTGTACGGCGAAGGTCTTCGTGTGCATCCCTTACTACTTTAATATGTGCATCAATTCCCAAACGAGTGATCGAATCTTGGTGCTCGTCCAGCAATTCCTCAATGTTCTTGAGAACTTCGGTAACCTGCTCTTGGCCAGTCAGCTTAATCAGAGGAATCGGGCCATTCGGGAACACGATTTCGCTGATTTCATCGATCGCTTGCAGCTGATCCGGTGAATCGAGCAAGTTCCGCAAGCTTTCCAGGTGACCATTCAAACCGTCCAAACGGCTGTCGGCGATTTCTTCGGCCAACGCCAATTCTTGCTTGAAAGTGTCCGAACCGTGGCGGCCCTTCACCCACGCGATTTCAGATTCGTAGCATTCGTTGGCGCGCTGGCGGAGCTTTTCAAGTTGCGCCTTGAGAATCTGCTCGCGCTCTTCGTTCGAAGTGCCGCTGTTCTTGATACCACCTTGCTTTACGATGTCTGTCAGCGTTTCTTGAACGGCCAACACAACGCGTCCTGGTGGCAACGCGTGAATGTTGAACAAGCCTTCAATGAGCATGACATTTTCGTCTGCGTCGTAGCTCTTGTAATCGTAAGACGTGCGGCTGGTGGATTCGTAGGCGAGTGCCTTTAAGCGCTCCTGAGCTTTGCGCTGGTTCGACTCTTGGAAAGCGGCCAACTCTTTGTTGGTCGTTTGCGGAAGCGGTGCTGCAATTTCAGCCAAAGCAGAAACGGCGGCCATCGACATGGAGCGAATGAGATCGCGACGAACCACTGCATCCAAGCCCCAGTTGACGGTCATGCGCTCCAAGCTGGCCGTGTCGGTTTTCTCGATCAAGAAGTCGATAGCGGCCATGGCGTTCTGCTTGCTCTTTGCCTGACGAACGATGGTGCCCATGGCCATAAAGATCTGCTCCACAATGTGCAGATCTTCACTCATTGCCAAACCCGCCGAGCGACTCTCAACAAAGTTTCGCAAACGAGGGAAAACTTCCGGCGTGCCAATGTAACCAGCAGCGAGAGCCGCCGATGCCCAGCAGTGCTTTTGCTCTTGGTTGCTGAGCGTGGTCCAAATGCCTTTCAGAGCCGAGTTCTGCATGCGCATCGCGACCTTCGGCTCTAGGTTCTTGTCGCGTGGGCAAACAAAGCTGTTGTAGCGAGAGTCGTCAGAATCCTTACGGACATTGCCGCAGCCCGTACCACACAGCACAGCCAGCAGACCAACAAGAACCCGCTGAAGCGGGCGATTAAAGAAGCGATTCGGCATTATTTTCTCCCAGAGAAAAGCATTCAGAGCGTTCACGGTTACCGATTATGAACTGAGTAGAGTCCATTCGTCACGTCTAAAACAATAATTGTTATATTTGATCTTTTTAGCGCGATTTCCAGTGCCAGCTGTAACTTTGGAATCATAAAAAAGTTTTCAAAATCTCGCGAAAAACGTCATCGAAGGCTAGACCTGAGGGGGGTAAACGCGCGACAATGAGGATGACCGGAGAACCAAGAAATTCTGGTTCCGGGTGTTCCGATAAGCGGAGCACTGAAAAAAATAAAATAAAGTCGGTTAAAAAACCGCGCACGACCTAAAAATAGGGGGTCAAATAAAAATGGCAGACGCAGAAGCTCAAGAAGTCACCAAGAGCATTCCAGCGCAAATGGGCGAAGACGCCTACATCGAGTTGGGTTCGGCCCACGCGAAAGCGCTCAAGCTCCTCACGCAGATTGATGACAAAGCGAACGGCGTCCTGGATAAGGTTCAAGAGGGTGTAAACACCGTTTTTGAAGCTGTCTACAAGGCGAAGGATGCCGTGGTTAACGGTGTCGAAAGCGCAGTCAGCCTTGTCGACATGGGGATTCGCGCCATCGTGCCGGAACTTCGTCTCGTTGGTCGTGAGG
>JAZUEA010000219.1:0-5467 GCA_045639945.1 Myxococcota bacterium | reverse complement strand
CCGCTTGGCCTCCGACTTCTCGGAAAGCGGCAAAATGCGGTTGTCTAAGTCGTCGGCTTCGAATCCCAAGTCGTCCGGCGTAATTTCGGGACCTTCCGCCAAAATCAGCGCTTTCTTAATGGTGTTTTCGAGTTCGCGAATATTGCCAGGCCAGGGATGTTTGCGCAGCGCGATGAGTGCTTCGTTGGAAAATCTCTTTTGTGGACGGGCGTATTCCTTGGTGTAGCGCTCTAATAGGTAGTGTGACAAAAGAATCACATCTTCGTCGCGATCGCGCAGAGCAGGCAAGTTCACGCGAATGACGTTGATGCGGTAGTAGAGGTCTTCGCGGAATTTGCCTTGTTTGATGGCTTCTTCCAGGTTTTGGTTGGTTGCGGCGATGAGGCGAATGTCGATAGGCATGGGTTTGGTGTCGCCCACGCGAGTGATTTCGCGCTCTTGCAGTGCTCGCAGTAGTTTCACCTGAAGTTGGAGCGGCATTTCGCCCAGCTCGTCCAAAAAGAGCGTGCCGTGATCTGCGGCTTGGAAGGAACCAATTTTGTTTTCAACCGCGCCGGAAAATGCGCCGCGTTTGTGGCCAAAAAGCTCGCTTTCAATGAGATTTTCGGGAATTGCTCCGCAGTTCACAGCGATGAATGGGCCGTTGGCTCGAGGTGAACGCGTGTGAATTTCGCGCGCAATGAGTTCTTTGCCGGTGCCGGTTTCACCCAAAACCAACACGGTGATGTCGGTGCTTGCAACTTTTTCGATGCGCCTGAAAACGTCTTTCATGGCGTCGCAAGTGCCAATGAGACCGCCAAATCGATGCTCTTGCAATTCGGCTTGCAGTCGCGCGTTGTCGCAAGAGAGTGCTTGGCGCTGAATCGCAAGTTGCAGCAGCATTGCGGCTTGTGTGGCAAAAACCGTAAGAATTTCGAGACTGTGCATCTCGAATAGGTTGACCACATTGTCATTGCCGACGTAGATGACACCCAAAAGTTCATCTTGAAACAAAAGCGGCACGCACATCACAGAGCAAAGCCGTAACTGCATGACTGACAAAGACTTTTGGAACTGCTTGTCGTTGAGCGCGTCGGACACAATCAGCGGCGTACGCGTTTCGAGCACACGCTTAATAATACTGTCAGAAACCGAATCGAGCGTGGCTTCAATGGCTTCGCGGTTGAGTTTTCGGGCGGTGTGAACGTGCAACTCTCCGTCTTTAAACAAGAGCAAAATGCCTTTGTCGGCTCCAGTGAGGCTGACGGCTTCGTCGATTAAGACTTCGAGCAGCTCATTTGGATTGCGGCGTTCGGCCAGGCGCAAACTGAATTCGGCAAGTGCGCGGTACGCTTCGATTTCGTTTGGGCTGTTTTTGGGTGATTCGTTGCGAATTGGGTCGTCCCACATGCGGAAGCGCAGTGTGGTGGCGCCAATTTCTAACAAATCTCCATGCTCGAGCGCTTGCTTTTTGATGCAGCGGCCGTTGACCTTGATTTGGGCGTTGCGTTCGGAAGCAACCAGCACGAATCGACCGTCTTCAAGTCGCAAATGCGCGTGTGTTTCAAACACGGACGGATCGTGTAAAATCAAATCATTATCAGCACTTGTGCCAATTGAAGTGAGTTTTCGGAGAATAGGCGTGGCACGGCCGTCGGCGGTGTTCAAGAGGCTTGGCATCTAAAACTCCCAATTCAACAGGCCGGAAGAACGGAAAGCGGCTCTTTGACTCGGGATCGATTGCGGTTCGATCACGGTTTCGTTGATGATTTTTTGCTCTTTGAAAGTGAGCAGGGCGTGCGCAATGCCTACGATCATGAGGCCTGCTGCGATGCCACCGCTAACCAATTGCGCGGTTTGATATTTTTGTGCGCGTTCGTAATCAGCAGAGGCAAAACGACCAGATGGTTGTCGTAAGTGCTCAACTGACAAAAAGAATCCAGAGGAAAGTCCGAGAGTGAGTAGCTCTGAAGCCAAAAAGCTTGCGCCCAAAATCGGTTGATCGTTTTGAAATTGACCAACACCAAATGGCATGGCTGCTACAAACCGAGAATTATAGCGAATTTCTTTTCGGACTTCGCGCGTTCGAGCTTGAAGCTGGCGTTCTTCTTCTTCGCGGCGCAGCGTTTCCAATGCTTGTTGTTGCGCTTCGAGTTCAGCTCTCAGGTTGTCTTGAACGGCGCTAAAGAATGTGATGGCAGTCGGCGGCACCAAAACCGGATCGAGTGCCCAATTGGGACGAAGTCGCACAAGCTGCGAAAACATTTCGCGAGCGTGTTCTTCGTCGTTCATGAAAAAGTAAGCGAGACCTAAACTTTCGTATGCTTCAGCGGCGTTGTCAGGCGAGAGCAAAATGTCAGGCTCGATGAGAGGCTTAAGTCGAGCAATGACAATGGGATAATCGCCGTAGAGGTAGGCGTTTTGACCTTCCGCAAACTGAACCGCCACGCTGGGATCTGTAGGCGCATCTTGTGCTTGCACAGGCGTAGACAAGAGAACAAGGGGCAGCAGAAGCGGTGGAGGGCGGAACACTAAAAATAGACCTCTTCGACAACGGTTTCGCCCGCCTTCAACGTGACGGTACGAAGTTGAGCGCCTATTTCTCCAGTTGGCTCGCCAATGGTCAAGGGCATTTTGATCTTCAGCGCTGTCATAGGCACGGAAACGACTTGGTTGGTGCGCCCCAACAGGCGATTTTGGGCGTCGCGAATGGCGGTCATGCGGTTGGATGTGATGTGCAACTGCGCCGGTAACGGATTGCATTCAAAGGCGATCGACGGCAATCGCGTTGTGTCTTTGTTTACGCGAATCGTTTGCTCGTTGGGCTCGCAGCCTTTGTTTTCGATGCGAACTGTGTAGTTGCCGATTTTATCTAGAAGCAGGCCGCCTTTGTTTTCGATTGCCGCCAAATAACCTTGTGGCTGGTCATTTAAGAAAATTTGCGCGCCTTTGTAGCGACCGTGAATGGCCAAGTGAAGTGGCTGAAATTCCGGCTCTTTTGGTGTTGTGCGCGCTGGGCGCGGTTTGCGATCGTTTGGCCGACGCTCAATAAGCGGAATGATGGCTTGAACAGGTTTTTCGCTTACATTCTGCGGTTCTTCTGGCGTGCTCGGCGTGACTTGTACCGTTTGAACTTGCGGCACTCCTGCATCCAAAAGATGAATCGTAACGGTTGGTGATGAATCCGATTCTGTTTGTGCTGTGGGCGGTGTCTCGTCTTCGAACAGCTTTGAAATGCTCGGCCAAGCGAGAATGCCCAACACGAGCAGTGCAGCGGTTACTAGAACGTGAAGCGAGATTTTGATGATGAGTGCTCGGTTTTCACCGTGTTCGATGCGGTGGAGCAGCGTTTTGGCTTCTTCGCACGATTCGTCCAGTGAAAGAGCACGATCCAAAAAGTCGAGCGCGCGCGCCTTATTCTTTTTGGCGAGAGCAGCTTGTGCACTTTGAGCAAGCGCTGGTGCCATTCGAAGCGCCAAGTGATCTTGGTATGGTTCTGGATCTGCCAAGAATGCTTGAAGCTCAGTTGTCGCTTCTAAGTGCGCGTCTTGTAAAAGATTTCGGAGCGCTTGCTCTACGCCTTGAGCGGTTGGACGAGCTTTCGGATCTTTGGACAAGCACTGTTCGATGAGTCGCGCGATTGCTCGGCCAGCGCTTGGGCGTCGCTGCAAAACGGGATCGTACTGGCATTCCAAAACGCGACGGAACAACGCCGACGGAGTTGGTCCCGAAAACGGCAGCGCGCCGCACACAAGCCAGTAAAGCACTGTGCCTAAACTGAAAATGTCGGAAGCCGGGCTGATTGTAAGACCGTCGATCACTTCAGGCGCCATGTGAGCCGGCGAGCCCAACATTGTGCCGGTAGCGGTCAGCGTTTCCATGTCGACCATTTGCGCGATGCCGAAATCCATGAGCACCGGCGAACCATCGGCGCGAATCATGATGTTTTCGGGTTTAACGTCGCGGTGAATAATGCCTGCTTCGTGCGCACATTGCAGCGCAGACACCACCGGAATCATGAGCATGGCCGCTTGTTCACCATATCGCAGTGGATGCTGCATGATGAATTGCCTGAGCGTTGGCCCATCTACGTATTCTGTGACGATGTACGCTTGCTCGGATTCCGGCGGAGAATAATCGAAAACCTCAACAATATTCGGATGGTTCAGACGCGCTACAGCTCGCGCTTCTCGAGAGAATCGAATGCGTGATTCTTCGCGTTGCGCAAGATGCGGGTGCAGAACTTTGAGGGCTACCGATCGCTCCAACACTGGATCGTTGCCGCGATACACGATGGACATGCCACCGCGGCCAATTTCTTCGCCGAGCTGGTAGCGCCCTAGGCATTGAGGCTCCATAGGGCGCGGATTCTAATGATATCTGAGCGGAGGTGGTAGAGATTTATGAGGGATTTAGAATGATGAAGATTGATTATCGGAAGGTTACGTTCAGCGAGTAGGAGCCTGCGGCTGTGTAGTAACCGTCCACGATCAAGAAGTAGTTGCCGGGTTGAAGTGTGCGAGTCAAGGTTTCCGTTTGACTGCTCACGCCATCGTCGACGCAGATCAAATCGCTGCTTTCATCGCAGGATTCTTGGCGCAAGTAGAGAATGGCATCCCAGCTGGCTGTCACGCTCGCTGTTATGCTCATGGTGCGAGTGAGCGTGAATCCATAAACCGCTTCACCCGCTTGGTTGGAGTAGGAGTTGCAGCTGGGCGTTAATCTGTTCGGTGTTGATGATGTGTTGCCCGTGAACGAACCGCCTTCTTCTGTGATGAACTGGAAGTTCGAGACGTTGCAGCTGATCGATTCGCTGCTTATGCCGGCTGCGCTACAGTTCGGATCGTCGGGGTAGTCGGTAAGGCCGTCGCCGTCGTTGTCGATGCCGTCTGCGCACTCAGGCAAGATTTCGGGATCGGTCTCGGACGGGCTTCTTTCGGATTCGCAACCAGGATCCATCAAGTCGATGAGTCCGTCGTCGTCGTTATCGATGCCGTCGTTGCACTCGGTGATTAAGGGCGTGATTTCAAAGTCGATTGTGTAATCGCCTTTGCCCGTGGAGTAACCGTCGACAAAGTAATAGTACTCGCCGGGGGAAAGAGTTCGGCTCAAAACGGCGTTGCTGTCGTCGGTGCAGGCGACGTCGCTGGCTGCTTCGCAGTTGCTTTGGCGCATGTAGAGAACGTTGTCCCACGAAGAGCGAAGCGAGACGGTTACTTCGGACTGAACGTCGAGCGAGAGACCGTAAACCGCTTCGGGCGCACTGCCGTAGCTGCCAGCGCAAGATCCGTGGAAGCTGCTCGAGGTGCCGGATGTGGTGCCGGTGAAACGGTAGACGCCGGAAATCGACGGAACAATTGTGAAATCGTCTGCCGCGCTGCAGCTTAATGATTCAGTGTTTTGGCCAGCCGATTCGCAAGATGTGTCTTCGGGGTAGTCGATAAGGCAAGTCGGATCGTAGCCATGTCGTTCTGTGTGCCAAGGAGTT
>JAZUEA010000218.1:0-6131 GCA_045639945.1 Myxococcota bacterium | reverse complement strand
AAGTGATGATTTGAAGTGCCTGCGTCACTTGTGACTTGTGCGTCCGTTACGCTTGCATCTAAATCTGTATTTTCGTCTGTATTTTCAGATTCTTCACTGAGGGAAGGCGTGTGTGTGCCGGTATCTTCGCAGCGATTGGCGGAAGTTTCACTGCCACAAGTAAAATTACAAGCAGGTCCAAAGAAACCGTCTTTGCAACCGTTACAGAGTGTTGGAATACCTGAGTATTGTGAACACTCTACAATGCTTTCAGGGCTTGCGCAGGTTGTGTCGTTTACTGTTACAGCGTCCTGGCATTTCTTTTCGCATTCTGCGCCGTAGTATCCAGGATCGCATTTGCAAGTATAATTTCGACCTTCAAAAATGCAGGTTCCATTGTTGCCGCAGCTACTTGGAGTGCATGTTTTCGCAGGATTTTCGCAGTAGCTACCGTAGAAAAGAGCGTTGCCGTTTTCGTCGGTGGGACATTCGCAGCGGTAGCTGAGCGGGTTCAGCTCGCTCTTCTCGTCGTCGATGTTTGCTTTGCACGTGCTGCCGTTAGCGCAGAGATTGTAAGTGCAAGGATCGACGCAGCGGCCGTTTTCGTTGACGAAACCTTCGGCGCAATCACAAACGCCTTTGGAATCACTGCTTCCGTTGAGGGTGCAGATCTTAGAGATGCAGTCGTCTTCACTGTTGCATCCTTGCCCCACTAAACACTGGTTGTAACACGAACCGCCGCAGTCGATATCGGTTTCGTCGGCGTTCATGATTCCGTCTGAGCAGTGGCTCAGTGGACTCGAAAGGTCGGCGTCCAGGCGAAACGGGTCGCTGTCGTCGCAGGCCCACGCAGTGAACAGGGCGAGGCCAAAGAGGATAAATGAATTGCGCATTTAGAAACTCCCGCAAGCGGCGTGCAGCATACCTTTCTGTGAGCCGATATGCGATAGAGAAATGCTGTAAATTGTGAGCCTTTTTATGAAAAGTTGCTGCAAACGTTCAAAGATCGCGCAGTTGGAGTCTGGGGAGTGAGCTCACTCTTAAAGGCCGCCACGATTCTTTCTGTGAAGTTCGTCGCGGCGCAGACCTTGATGGCACGATAATGAGCAAGATTGAGTTGGGAAACGAGCGCAGCAGTGCTGATTTTAGGCGCAAAAATTGTGAGTGATGGGAAGGATTTTGGGGTGAAAATCCCAAATAAAATCAGGCAAGTGCTTGAAATTAGCGGAGGGGAGTCCAGCGAGCTTCTGGGAAATCTTTGCCGTGCGGCGCGCCTGAGCTCAGCATGTAAATCGCGCGACGATTCTTGATTTCATCTGTATTATCGGGCGTTTCCACTGCTAAGGCAGATTCGCCAAAACCGGTGTACGAAATCGGAACCGAGACGCCGTGCTTTTTCAAATAAGTGGCGATGGATTGCGCGCGCTTTTGACTCAAAACCAAGTTGTCTTGGGGTTGGCCAACGGTGTCGGTATAGCCGGCCACGAACAAACGCCATTCCACACCGGCTCGTTCGCCCAGAGCTTGTTCGTAGCGATTGAGCTCGTTGCGCAAGTTTTGAAGGGTTTTGGAGATTTCTGTGACGGCGCGGTCCAACTTTTCGCGTTCTTCGGGGCGAATGTCGAAGTGGCCGGATTCGAACACAACTTCTTCGTGCGCGATTTCAACGTGCCACGATGCAATGGTTTCTGTGAACCAAAAACCAGCGTCATCAATGAACTTCAGCTTTAAAACCCGAAGCACCGTGTCCGCCGGCAAGCTCAAATCAACAACAGTTTTGCCGTCTTCTCGGTTTTCAATCAGCGTTAGGCCTTCCAAAACTTTTTGGCCGTTTTGATCGAAACCAATCGCTTCAACCTGAGCGAGCGGGTGATTGGGGGTGACGATGAGTTTACCGTGCTCTAAATCAACGTCGTCGCGGCTTAGTTGAATATCGAGCGGAGCTTGCGAAATAACTTTGAGCTCGATGGGAGCGGTCGTGGTGGCACCGTCGGCAGAGCCGGTGAGTTCGCCTTTCCAAGTGGAGACACCGTTCGGAACGGCAAAAGCAAACGACTTTTGCTGGTCGCGATTGATCTTTTTTTCGGTGAAAGTCACCGTTTTATTTGAGGATTCTTCGGTTAAGACCAGTTTGACGTCGTAGACGGTGTTGGCGGGCATGAGCACTAAAACGGCTTTTTGCCCAGGTTGAACGTTGGAATTGAATTGATGACGCCACTGTGGACCTTGAGCGAATGCGGCGACGGCGAAGAAAATCCCTAAAATAAAAAGGAAAAATTGCTTCATTCGTTCCTCACTTATTATGCGCGGTCCAAGTAGGGTGCGACCACGGCGGCGATGGCAACAGCGGATTCCGGATCGGGTGCAAGCGAAATGAGCGGAATATCGGCCAGCCGAGCGTACTCCGCGTTGACTTCGAAGTAGTTCACGCCAGCATCGAGCAGCAGTTCAACGGTTTCGGCAGAACCTTGAATGACGGCGGCAATAAGTGGGCAAATTTCTTCATCTTCGCCCCAAATATTGGGATCTGCGCCGCTTTCCAAGAGCAACTTCAATTCTTCGGTGCGACCAAAACTAGCGGCAACAATAAGCGGCGTGTTGCCATTGTTACTTTGCAAGTTTGGATCAGCACCGGCTTCGAGGAGAATTTTCACGGCTTCTGGGCAGAGTGTGACCATTGCCATGAGCGGCGTGTGACCTGCGTTGTTGGGCGAGTCTGGATCAGCACCAAAATCAAGTAAAAGCTTAACGATTTCGGTGGTTAACGCGCGACGAAGAGCCACGTCTCCAAATGGACCGCGCACATCAGGATCGGCCCCCGCATTGAGCAAATGAGCTACAATGTTGGCTGCACCTTGAGAAGCGGCGTGCACAAGTGGCGCATCAAAATCGATGTCAGCTCCAGCAGACAAAAAACGATCAATGATTTCAATGTTTTTGGCATCCACTGCCCACCAAAGCAGGGTGTGGTTGTCGTAAGCTTGTTCGAGGTCGTGCTCTTCAGAGAGCCACTCGTCAATGGCTTCGAGATCGCCTTGCTGAATTGCCTGAACCAGAGTTTGCGCTGCCATAAGGCACTCCCCAAAAATACGCCTCTATCATGACTCTCTTGAGCGCAAAAATAAAGTCTGCGCATTTGGTAAGAATTCAGTTGCCCAAGAGAAATGCGTTCGCAAAAGTACAAACGGGAACGCTTAAAAACAAAAGAATTGAAAATGCCAGTTAAGGTTCGAATTTAATTAAAGAAAGAAATGTGCTGGCAGGATTAGAAAGTGAAGATCGGTATGGGCGTACTCGTGCTCGCACCGCTATCAAAAAGGTTCAAATTACCCCAACAGTAAACCGAGCCATTATAAACAGCGCAGGTGTAATTGACTGGATTGAGATATGAAGCGTTTGAAACGCCAATTGCGCTCGCTTCAAATGCTTGATTTCCCAACAGTACTTCCCGTGATGAGATGGTGCTGTTTGAGACAAGGCCGCACTGGCCGTTGTCCGATTTGCCTTGGCAGTAGGTGTGAACCGTGTCGTCGCTCTTGGTTACGATCGCGCAAGCGTGCGAGCTGCTGGCAGAAATTTCGTTGACAGTGCCTTTTGTAACGATGCCGCTTGTGAGCAGAGTGGGTAGGGGAATGTTGTACCTTGAAACGCCAAATTGGTTGTTGGCATTGTCGCCCCAAGCGTAAATCTTGCCGTCAGTCGTGGTGAAGTAGCTAATCCCCTTACTTGAGTGGTTGGCTGAGAAAAGATCTTTAATTGTCGATTGACCAACGTTGCTGATGTCCGCTTCAACAAAGTATTTGCCATGCATGTAGTCGGTGGTGTCGAGGTTGCCTGAACACTGGACCTTGATGGCGTTGTCGCTCTTTCGCTTACCCAAAATGCAAATGTGTTCGTCGCCAGCTGCGATTTGAAGCGCTGTGTAAACACTGGAGTATTTTTTCCCAGCTTCGCCATAGTCTGGTTCTGTCGGACTTGTGATAATGCTTTGAGTCGTAATTCCAAGCACGGACGAGGTATTTTGTCCCCAGCAATACGGCACGCCGTTTTTAATTGCACAAGTGAAGTTTGAGCCGCAGGTGAGATCGGTGACGGGATTTTCTTCGGTACCCAACAATGCAGCTTGAGTGTCTGGCGCCACAATCACATTGGTGGTGTTGCTTGAGTTGATTTGGTGGAAGCTGTTGTTACCGATGCAGTAGAGGCTGTTATTGGCGATGGCGCAGGTGTGATATTGGCCAACGCAAACTTTGGTCGCAATGCGAGCGTTCTGTGAGGTGAGTGTGAGTGAGTTCTCGCTTTGGCCGTAGTCGTTGTTGCCTTTGCACGTGACTTTGTCTTCGTGGATTACGCAAGTGTTGTTATTTCCAACGGCCAGGGCTTCGCGATCGCAGGCAATGGTGTTTTTGAGCTGGTTGCCTGGGTCATGTTCTGGATTGTCACCAGTGCAGTTGCAAACGTAGCTGCCATCTGTATTGACGCAGTGGCGGCTGCCAGGACAAGTGTAATCGCCGGTTTCGCATTCGTTGATATCAATACAGGTTTTGTTGTCGCCCGCCGGATGTGTGTAGCCTGGTTTACAGGTACATTCGTAATCTCCGGTCGTGTTCTTGCATGTGCTGACACTGAGATCGCAGGTATGTGTGCCAGTTGTGCATTCATTGACATCTTTGCAAGTGTTCCCCACGCCAATTGAGTTCGGAGCGGAGACAAAGCCTTGAGAGCACGTACAAGTGTAGCTGCCAGTGGTGTTTGAGCACGTGGCGTTCGCGTCAATTTGGTTGCACTTCTGAGAGCCGTCTGTGCATTCGTCTTTATCGATGCAGAGCTTGTCGTCGCCATTGGCTGGGTGCTGGTAGCCATTTTTACAGTAACACTCGTAGCTACCAACTGTGTTTCTGCAGGAACTTACTGCCAGATCACAAGTGTAATCGTTGTGGTTGCATTCGTTGTATTCACTGCAGATTTTGATAATTTTTCCATCTCTAATCGCTGTAGTGGGTTCGTAGCCCTGGTCACAGTTGCAATTGAAGCTACCTGGCGTGTTTTCGCATGTGCCGTGTTCACCACAAGTGTGTGTGCCCTGCGTGCATTCGTCTTGGTCAATGCAGGTTTTTTGTTCGGCATTGAATTCGTAACCGGGTTGGCAATCACAGGTGTAGCTGCCTTCGGTGTTTGTGCAAGTTCCTGGGCCACAAGGATTTTCGGTAGCAGCACATTCGTTGATGTCGACACAACTTGTGGGCGTATCGTTTGTATAACCTTCGGCGCAGATTACCTTGCAAGTGTAGCTGCCTTCGGTGTTCTCACAAGCCATGCTGCCACAGGGATTTTGTGCAGCCGCGCATTCGTTGACATCGACGCAGGTTTTTTGTTCGGCGTTGAATTCGTAACCGCTCTGGCAGTTGCAAGTGAAGCTGCCAATTGTGTTTTGACAGGTCGCGACTTCACCGCACGTGTGTGTGCCGAGCGCGCATTCATCGATGTCAACGCAGGTGTTGGATGCGTCGTTTGTATAGCCTTCTTTGCAAACGCAAGTGTAGCCACCATCGGTGTTTTCACAGGTTGCAGTTTCGCCGCAGATGTCTGGCGTGGCGGTGCATTCATCCAAATCAATGCAAGTTCGGCCGTCGTCGCTCAGTGTGTGTGTTGTGTCGCAGTTGCAGGTGAAGCCGCCATCGGTGTTTTGGCAAGTGCCGTATTCACCGCAAGTGTGCGTGTTCATCGCACATTCGTCGATGTCTAAGCAGGCGTCGCCGTTGTTGTTGACGCGGTAACCCTCAGGACAGCCGCATTCGAAGCTGCCGGGCGTGTTTGTACAAATGAGTGTGCCGCAATTTGCGCTGCCGTTTGTGCATTCGTCGATGTCGTTGCAGCGCAGGCCGTTTTCATCGTTTTCAATGGTGTACCCTTGTGGACAGGTGCACTCGTAACTGCCTTCGGTATCGGTGCAAATTAAGGTGCCACAAGGATTTTCAGCAGCGGAGCATTCATCGACGTTTATACAATTTTCGCGGCCGCTGAGTTCGTAACCTTGTTCGCATTCGCAAACATTTTCAACGCACTGACCAAAGAAGCTGTCGCAGATGAGCCCGTTATCAAAGCAGCCGTCAAACGGCGAGGCAGGGGAGGAAACGAGCTGCGAGGTTCTC
>JAZUEA010000217.1:0-5820 GCA_045639945.1 Myxococcota bacterium | reverse complement strand
GAAGAGAATGAGCGGGATCAAAGACCAGATGAGTCGTGCAGGCGATAAACCTTTGTGAGAATGGGTCGATGTCGGTTCGGTTTGGGGTTGAGCGTTCAAAACCATTGTCCAAAGTTCATGTAGATTTGGGTTTCACCACCTAAGCCATGGGCCAATCCCAATCGCGCATTGAGCTCGCGTCGCCAGGCAACGATGCTTTGCACCACGATTTCCAGCCCAACTGACTTAAAACTATCTGTTATTGAAGGCGCTGAGAGCGGATCTTCGCTGGCTTGAGCCATATCCAGGAACGCTGAGAGCTTAACTCGACTGAGAAAGAAGGGAAGCGTGCTGAGTCCGTGGAAAATGTCAACGAGTGGAAGGCGATACTCAAGTGTTGCAAGTGTGATCTGAGCGCCTTGCACGGTGTAGTCGGGAAAGCCTCGCAGATAACGGTTCCCCATTTGGGTATTATTCAAGGCGTCCCAGATCAAATTGCGACTGGGTGCACTCTGAAGTCCGTAGCGTATTGTGCCAGACCGATCTATCCCGAAGGAGTGTTTCAGTTGGATCGCAAGCAAACTACGTCGCCAAATGGGCAAATACCCGGACGCATCCAGAAAAACTTCGCTAGAATGGTATGTGCCTCCAAGCTCTGGCCGCCGGAGTCGGAAGGTTGTGCTTAATGACCATCCCTTATTCACTGAAACCGAGTGAACAAATGCCTCTTGACTGTAAAGCATGAGGCTTAACGTAAGGTCACCCATGTGATGTTCGCCTGGGAATATGGGTGAACGATCCATTGGATCGAACGTTGGCGGTTTGTTTTTTGCTAAGCGTTGCCAGGTATGACCATAACTCAAAGACACTGAGCCTCGATCTAACGCACCAGCAAAGGGTAGCGACACATACAGACGGCCATTCGTAAGGTGCAATCGTTGATTGTGAAGTCCGCTATCGTAATAAGCAACGTCGCGATAGGTTGATGACACGTGCGACAGACTCAAACCTAACTGAGGCCAATACCGTAGACAGGTGTATGTAAGCGCTGACTCACCGCCCCACTCGCCAGGGTGCAGAGCAACAGACGCCGAAACACTGTGCAACTCCGCCGGATCGGTTGCGCTGACCTCTAAACCAATCGTGTGATGCTCCGTTGACGACTCGATATTGGGCACATACGACCTGGGAATGAGCCCAACCCACTCACGATAGCGCTCAGACGGATAATCATTCAGCGAAACTGGGTTGAGCGAGCGGTGAACCGGCGCGGGATTGTGCAATGGCTCAAGTGGTTTAAGCGTAGACTCATCGAACGTCATGTACACGATGTCATCGCCGTCCGCTGTTTCAACTCGCATTGCAAGCGTTGTTTCATCGGTTGAGAGCTGAGCGTCCAAAACACCAATCACATCACGCGCGCGCACAACAGGAGACTCACCTTGCGGTGGCCAGTTGATGGAATAGATCTCAAACAAACCAGACTGATCACTGGTAAAAAACAGTTTGTTTTGTGACAGAGCAGGGTAGAGTTTGAGTGAATCTGTTTCGACTAAGTCATAAACCGAACGCACATCAGACAGTTGTTGAAGATGTACAAGCCTTCGACCACCTATGCCATTCCAGATGAACACTGCGCCTTGTGCTTGATCATACAAAGGCATGGCAATTTGGTCTAACGCATGCGATGAAACGGAACCGTCATCACTCTGTTGCTCGATTGGATCAAAGACAACCTCAACTGATCCGTCGAGAAGCGACACCTGTACAAGCCTGGTTCGACCCATCGACATCTCAGATGCGAGTGCTTTTTCCCCTAAACGATGGCAACTTGGCTCTCTTAATCGTTTGTTTTTTGTTAGGCGTGTTAATCGATTGCTCGATGGCTCAAAGGTATACAGGTCGTTAAAGTCCGCTGTAATCGATCCAAATTGGTTTGTTCGTATACTCAACAGTAAACGGTCTGAACACACATCGAATGAGTCAATATGTGGATTAGAATAGAGCAATGTTCCTTTGTCATAGCCCTGAACTGTCCTTTGATATCGATAAAGTCCAGCTGGTCTATCCTCAGACCGTTCTAACACCACCAAAGAGCCGTCTTGTAAAAACCGTGGATTCTGGTGCTGATTGCCTGATGTCGTGATGGTTTTCAGTTGAGACACACCGGATCGAAGAATGGCTTCTCGCTCCTGCTCGCTAACCAAAGTGAGTTCACGTTGCCATTCATCATACAGATGCTCCAAGTCTTGGCCTACAACCTCTTTAAAGGTGCGTTGTAAGCCATATGGAATCAACATGTGACTGATCTTCTCGAATATATTCGCAAAACTATCTGTCCCATACTGATTGACGAGCCAGTTGATGAAATGACCACCATACAAATACCACACAGTTGCTCCAGGATAGTCCTGAGGCAAGTGAACAACGGCATCGAGCGAATGTAGTTTACCCGCCAGCGCTTGCGCCCTCAGGATGGAGCGATAAAGTGCAGAGCGTAGACGACCTCGCCCGCTGACTTGCGACTCTAGATAGACCGTTGTTCCTTCCAGCAAGAACGAAGGTGTGATGTGGTTTGGCGCAAAAGTCTTGCCCAAAATGGCATTTAACCACTTGTATGGCCCTTGAATCTGATCGAGTTCAAGGATGTGCGCATACTCGTGATAGATTAACTGACGAAGCCAGTCATCGTAGTCGCCTAAGCTACCGCCCAACTCAGGCACCGCTGCATAGATCCGGACATGGTTAAATGGAATCGCAGTCGCCGAGCCATTCGCGCTGTCTGTTCTATCTGTTAAAGTGACTTCAGTTCGCACTGTTGGTGCGTAGTGAAAGAGCGGAACCAATGCATCGTGAGCCTCTTCACAGATTCTTATGGCTTGAAACGCAAGCGTCGACAGTTCGTTTGGATAGTGAATTCGGAAGTGTTGACTCTCTGATGTGCGCCAATTCTGATGCGATGGCTCCGCAACTGCCTGAGCAACACTTAAAACGAGCGCCATGAATGCGAAAACAAGTGTACGAACTGACATGAGCGAGCTTGTTTGAAGGTTAGACCAGAGGAACAACAATCTGTTGCAAAGGTGTTTGGATGTTGCGAATCGGTTTCACGTGTTGAAAATGGCGCGACCAAATCGGAAGCGGCCGCGCAAAACTGTGAAAATGCATCGATCGAACTCCGAAGAAAAAGCGGTGCATTGTACAGAGCTTGTGTTTGAGTTTCTAGCTTGCTCGTTTTTTAATGGCGTGCGAGTTTAGCAAGGAATTTTGGGAGATTGTGTTTTGAAAATCCGTAATACTTTCGGGATTTTTCTTGCGGTGCTTGGTGGACTTTGCGCGTGTGCGAGCACGGTGACGGCTCGACCCGAGTCTCCCAAAACGGCTTCAAAACCAGTGGTTGTTGCGCCGATCGAAAAACCGAAAGCTGCGCCGGAACCGGAGTGCGCGGATTATGAAATGCCCGAAAACTCTCGATTGCGACTCGATTTAGAGCCACTCGAATGGGACAAACAGACCTTCGAGTATTTCGACAGCTCCGAGCCACAAGCGCGATTTTTGTTGGAGCTTGAGAAGCCGGCTGGCGTTGCGGTTTCGATTCGATTTTTGGGTTCGTCGGCTTTTGTGGGTCGCGCGATTTTGTACGACGGCGAAGGCGCTCTTAAAGCGGAAGTTGAACTTTCTGGCGACAATGCCACGTTGGGACCGGCGCTTTTTGACAAAGGCCCGGTTTATTTGGCGATTGAGCGTTGCTCTGGTTGCGCCGAAATGGGTTTATTCGCCGCGTATGAAAATTCTGTAACTAATTGATTTGATTCATTTTTGAGGTTTACGTTGTTTCGCGCCTATTTCTTTGATTTGGATGGCACGCTCATTAATTCGATTCCGTCGATTGTGGCGTCAATGCGCTTCACCTACTTGAAGCATTTGGGCAAGGATTTACCGGATGACGTTTTGAAGTCGGGCATCGGCACGCCACTTCTAAAGCAATTAAAGGAACATTCCGCAATGATTCTCGGATGTTCTGTTGAGAATGTGGATGAAAACTTGGCTCAAGCCATGGCCGAAACCTACTTGGAAAACAACCGCGAAAGTCACTTGGCAGGCAACGTCTGGCCGTTTGACGGCGTGCGCGAAATGTTGGCTGAGCTCAAAAATCGCGGTGCCTTGATTGGCTTGGTGACCTCTAAAGGTCGCGACAGTGTTGAGCTCGATTTGAAACTGACTGGCCTGGATTCGTTTTTTGACTGCATGATTTGTGGTGGCGACGCAAAAGAAGCCAAACCGTCTGGTGCGCCGGTTCAAGCTGCTTTAGATGCTCTCAATTTGTCTTGTGAAGACGCGATTTACGTTGGTGATGCGATTTGTGACATGCAATCAGGCCATGCGGCAGGCACCAAGACCGGCGGTGCGCTTTGGGGGCCGTTTGGCCGCGCGCTCGAAGTGGCGCATCCCGATTTTTGGTTAGAAAAGCCGACTGATTTACTAGAAATTTGATAGGCGAATCATTGCCCTTGCAATCAAACACTGCTTTGTGCAGATTTGAATTGCTTTGTGCTTGTTCTCGATTTTTGAGGAGGTTCTAAATGTCCACGTTCTCTAAGATTTTGGTCGCTTTGTGCTTGTTCGCTGGTTCCGCTTTTGCTTGCCCCTGCCAGGAAAAGAAGGCTGACTGCGCTTGTGGTCAGGCCGATTGCGCCTGCGCCAAGGCCGACGAAGCCAAGGCTGACGAAGTCAAGGCTGAAGGTTGTGGTTGCAAGGCTGACGATGCCAAGGCCGACTGCGCGTGTGGCAAGGCCGATTGCAAGTGTGGCAAAGCCGACGAAGCCAAGGCTGACGAAGCCAAGGCCGAAGGTTGTGGTTGCAAGGCTGACGAAGCCAAGGCCGACTGCGCCTGCGGCAAGGCCGATTGCAAGTGTGGCAAGGCCGACGAAGCCAAGTGAGGGAAGTGAAGATGTCCACGTTCTCTAAGATTTTGGTCGCTTTGTGCTTGTTCGCTGGTTCCGCTTTCGCTTGCCCCTGCCAGAATAACAACGGCGAAACCTGCCAAGCTGGTGCTGAGTGCCCCAAAAAGGCTGCTGAAGCCGCTGCTGCCGCTGAAGCTGCCAAGGCTGACGAAGTCAAGGCCGACGAAGCCAAGGTCGAAGGTTGTGGTTGCAAGGCCGACGAAGCCAAAGCCGACTGCGCCTGCGGCAAGGCCGATTGCGAGTGTGGCAAGGCCGACGAAGCCAAGGCCGCTGAAGCTGCTGCAAAGGCTGCTGAAGCTGACAAGGCCGACATCGATCCTGCCACCGCTGAAGATGCTGCGAACTAATCCGCTCTCGTTTTTGGTACTACACTAAAAACAAGCTCTTTCCGCTTTTACCTTCCATTAAAAACTCGGCTTTAACAGCCTAACTCCTTTTGGTATATCACTTTTAAAACTTGAAATAGCGATATTACACCGTGATTTTAATGCTTTGTGTAAATAGTTTAAATGCTTGATGTATGATTGCACTTACTTTTTTATTGAATATGACTTTAAATGACTTGTGCGTCTAAGATTTAATTCTAAATCTGTGCTTGAGGTCGTTCTTGATCGCGCAAATTGTCTTCGTGCTGCATCGCGGGCTCTGATGTCAATTTTTTAAGTTTCTAGCTCTGAACTCCACTTCTGGCCTGAAAAATTTCCTCTTCCGTTCACTTTCTTAACATCGCACTCGCATCTTCCGTTGATTTGCTGCACAATGAAGCGCTTGTAGGCTTATTATTACCTGCAAGCAACGTGATTTTCGTGAAATTGTAAATGATTTCACGTGGTTACGTCTGAATAAGTAGATGTCGGTGTACGATGCGGGATAACCC
>JAZUEA010000216.1:0-2142 GCA_045639945.1 Myxococcota bacterium | reverse complement strand
AGCGCCCTGAAATTGAATTCCGCACAGCCGAGACGACACGCCGTTTGGGTGTTGAAATTCCGGCTGATGAGCAGCGTGCTGCCCTTGAAGCGTTGGGCTTTAAGACGCGCGATGCCGAAGCGGGTTCGCAGGAACATTTCTTTGTTCAGGTTCCGGCTTGGCGTGGCGATTGTCACGAAGGTGCGGATCTTGTTGAAGAAATTGCGCGTTACGTTGGTTACGACCGCATTCCCACGGCTGCACCGCGTTTGACCACCAAGCGCAAAGGTCCCGAGGATTTGGTTGCTGAGCGCATCGCTCAAATTCGCAAGTTCCTCTCAATTCGCGGCTTTGATCAGGCGTTGAACTTCAGCTTCCTTTCCCGCGAAGTGCAGGATCTTTTCTGCGCAACGCCCGGATTGGCGCTTCAAAATCCGCTCAGCGAAGATCACCGCGTTTTGCGTCAGTTGATGGTGCCCAGGCTTTGTCTGAATGTCGCCTTCAACCAGCGTCACGGCAACAAAGACGTTTCGTTCTTTGAAATCGGCCGCGTATTCACGCCGAATGCGGTGGGCGAGCAGCCGAACGAGTTCGATCACTTGGCGATTTGCTGGGGTTCGAACGTGACGCACCATTGGTCGGGCGGAGATCGGCCGCTCGATTTCTTTGATATCAAGGGTTTGGTCGAGGATTTGGCGCAATTTATGCGTTGTCCAGTGACCGACTGCCGTCCGATCGAAGTGGCGTACTTGCATCCTGGCGCGTCGGCCGTTTTGTACTGCGGTGACAAGCAACTTGGCTTGATTGGTGAGTTGCACCCTGAAACGGCGCGGGCGTTGGACATTCAGGGACCCATTCTCCTGGCTGAGCTCGATCTCGCGGTTCTCGCGGGTGAGGCGCAGGTACCCATGCTGTTCGAAGCTTATCCGCGGTTCCCGGCAGTGGCGCGAGATTTGGCGCTCAAGCTGAAGCGGTCGGTTTCTTCCGCGGAAGTGCTTGAAGCTGTTCGAGAATTGCAGCTCGACAACGTTGACTCTGTCCAGATTTTTGACGAATATCACGGCTCTCCGCTTGCAAACGATGAGCGAAGTCTGGGATTGAGTATTGTTTATCGCGCGCCGAATCGTACTCTCACGGATGATGAAGTCGGCGCATTACACAGTCGCCTGGTAGAGCACTTAGAGGCGAAGTTCGACGCTGCGCAGCGTTGATCGCACGGATTGATTGAGGAAGAAGATGACGAAGGCAGAAATCATCGAGCAGGTCCACGAGCAGATGCGTGAGCTGACCAAGCGCGAAGCCGCAGATCTCGTTGAAATGGTCTTTGAGACCATGAAGAAAACGCTCGAAGAGGGTGAGAAGCTCAAGATCAGCGGCTTTGGCAACTTCGTGGTTCGCATGAAGAAAGAGCGCGTTGGTCGTAACCCCAAGGACGGCAGCGAAATCAAAATCGCTCCGCGTCGCGTGTTGACCTTCAAGCCCAGCCAGGTTTTGAAGTCTGCGATCAACCAGTCGCAGAAGTCCACCAACGCTTAATTCCTAATTTTTCCCGCCTTTTCGAAAAGTTCCAAACATGCAACCACCACTCCCTCCTGGACAAGATTTCTTCCGCACAGGCGAGGTGAGTGCGAGTCTCGGTGTTGATGCCACGACGTTGAAAAATTACGTCAAGGCTTGCCCCGAGCTCGGCCCGACCGCCGAAAGTGGCCGCCGCAAACTTTATCCCGTCGATCGAGTTCGCCGTCTTTGGCAGCTTCATCAGCTGATCGAAATGCGCCAGTTCTCGATCGAAGGGGCACGCGCGCTGTTAATTCAAGGTGACGCGGCTGTGGTTGCTGCGTTGGAAGGCTCGACACCGCCGCCGTCCGATTTAAATGAGGACACTGCTTTGCGTGCGGCGCTCGAAGCCTCGGAGCGGGCGCGCCATACGCTTGAATCGGAACTTACGGAAACCAAAGCTGCATTGGCCGAGGTGAACCGTAAGTTGCGTCGTGCAGAGGCAAAACTCGCTGTCCTGACAGAAGCTGCAAATTTTTCTGTCAATAAATTGCGTGAGCTTGCAAAAAAAGGTTGACACCAAATTTAAACGCGAGTAAAATGCCGCTCACCAGCTAGCGGGGTGTAGCGCAGCCTGGTAGCGCACTTGCATGGGGTGCAAGGGGT
>JAZUEA010000215.1:0-2433 GCA_045639945.1 Myxococcota bacterium | reverse complement strand
GGGTGCACACTGCAGCCGGTAAATTTCATTGTAACGGCGTCAGCGCAGAAGGTCTCGTCTTCAACTTCACCCAAAGATTCGCCATCGACCGTGTACGCGACCTCGGCACCAAACTTATCCAGCTCGAACTGATCAACACCTCGACCAACTTCTTCATCGGGGGTGAACGCCACGGCAACGGGACCATGCTTGATTTCGGGATTCGCGAGCAATGCTTCTAACATCGCAAAGATGATCGACACACCAGCTTTATCGTCAGCACCAAGTAATGTGGTGCCCGATGCTGTAATAATGTCGCATCCAACACAGTCACCAAGTGGCGCGTCAGTCTCTGGAGTCAAAACGATATTGGTATTATCAGGCAAAACGATTGCATTGCCCTGATAGTTCTTATGCACGATGGGCTTCACATCTTTACCGGATACGGCAGGGGAAACATCCATGTGCGAAATAAATCCAATCGTGGGCACATTACCTTTACGTGGATCGTTATCGTCCAAGTTATCCGGCAACATACCGTAGACATAACCATATTCGGACAACGAAACTTTGAGGCCGAGTGCTTTGAGATCGGCTTCCAGAATGCGCGCAAGATCCCACTGACAAGCGGACGAAGGCGTGGATTCGCTGTCTTCATCGCTTGTGGTTTCAACTTTCACATAACGCAGCAAGCGTTCGCACATAGAATCGCGGTTGATCATGAAGAACTCCGTTCGTGGTTTAAGCGTGCGGAGTTTTAAGCAAGCGTGCTGATTAAGCAAGGGGGCGAGCTGTATTGATGTAGAGCTTTCTGGCTTTTGCTTATGATTTCATTTGTTTTGGTTTGGGCTTTGATGCTCTGAAGAACGTTAACTTTACGAATTCGGGAATTCAAAGTAATGCTTAGAATTTAGAGCAAAATTAACATCTCAAAATAAGAAATCATGCGTTTGTGACTGCTTGAAGAAGTTCTTAAAACTGAAGCGCGTTTTTTTGCACAGATTCTGATTTAAAAATCGGTTGGTGAGTTGTTTGATTTGCCGTAAATCTGAATGAGCGTTTGATGCATGCAAAGGACGCCTCATGAAGAACTTGATCGCTTGTGTTGCTTTTCTTTTTGCTTCGCCTTCGTTTGCTCAAGATGTAGCGGCGTCAGCGACAACTCAAATCGACGTTTCTCAAGAAAATTCAGATGCCATTCACCGAGGAGGTGAGGCTGCTGCGCTGTTTCCTATTGAAAATACGTCAGTTCGCTTTGTTGAACAGCGTGTTGAAATGGAAGGAGGCGTGCATAGTTGGAAAACAACTGCGACCTTTTTATTTAAGAATGAATCCGATAAGCCCACCAAAGTCATGCTCGCTTTTCCTCTGTTGAAATGCAGCGGTGCGATTTGTGATGAAAACGATGAAGGTGATGTGGTTTGCACGCCTTGTGACAAACTGACAGAAGAACAGCGCCAGTCTGAATCACAGCGACAAACTTCGTTTTTGCACAGCTTTAGAGCGATCATTCGTGGAAAACCTGTAAATGTACACAAGGTTGACCTTTCAAAGCCTGTTTTAAATTACAGCCAAGCTTATGTATTTGAAGCTGATTTTGCTGCTGGAGAAACCGTTGAAATTGTGAATCATTACTCAGTAGATGCCAACTGGCATGAGGCAATGGACACATACGGTGAGCCAGAAAAGATCTATGCTGCTTATGCAATGAAAACAGCTGCACTTTGGCAAGGTGGTAAAGTTGAGCGTACGGTTTTAGAAATTCGTCCTCATTTTCCCTGGAGTCCGTGTGACATCAATGCGCCGCAGAACAATGTCCAGCGTGATGGATTCAAACGAAAGCTTGTTTGGACATTGACAGATATTTCTCCTGAGCGGGATTTTGAAATCTGTCTAATGGATCACAAAACGATGACCTTTGAGGCAACTAACGGCTCAAAGATGAATCTTCGGGATTGTGCACGCGAATTAGAGAATTTGACGCTTGAGGATGTGAAGCGATGTCGCAATTTACCCTATGCGCTTCATGGATATGCTTTCAAAAACAAAGCAATGCGCGAATTGTTTCAGTCGCAGAAGTGGTACCAAGTGAAGAAGGACTTCTCGCCTGACTTGTTAACGAGCCGTGAATGGGAGTTGATTGAAAAGCTCAAGAATCGAGAGGCTGCTCTTCAATCTGTTGAAACTTCACATCAAAATGAAGAACTTCCAGAGTTAAAAGCTCATTAAGTCTTGTTTTTATTAAACCTCATCTAAGATCCCGTCATCTAGATTTGTAAATTCAGATTTTTTGACTGAAAATGAACAATTTTGCTTATCATTGATGTACTTCATTGAAAAATTCTATATCTATAAATATAGATGAGGTTCGTTGATTTGAAATACTTCATCTATATTTGTTGATAAAGATTTTTTTCGCTAAGACAATTGTTTATAAAGATTAATGGAGGTTTT
>JAZUEA010000214.1:0-2459 GCA_045639945.1 Myxococcota bacterium | reverse complement strand
ACGGCGAGTGCAAACCTGATCCGTGTGCGCGCGTTACTTGCCAGGGCAGCAAGGTGTGCATCAATGGTTTGTGCGTAAACGATCCGTGCGAAGATGCGGTTTGTAGCCCGGGCTACGTCTGCCGCTTGGGCAAGTGCGAAGGCAATCCGTGCTCCGGTATTGTCTGCCCGTTGGGTGAAGTGTGCGACGGTTCCAGCGGTTCCGCGCAGTGTGTACGTGATCCGGGTGGCACCGAAGGCGGTGATGACATTGGCCAGGGCGGTGATGAACCTGATGAAGACGCAGGCGTAGGTGGCGCTGGCGCTGGTGGTGGTGCGGGTTCCGCTGGTGGTGCCGGCGGGGGCGCTGGTTCGGCCGGTGGTTGGGTGCCGCCGATTGCAGATGCTGGCGTTTCGTCGGACAAGCAAGAAGCGGAATCCGTTTCGAGCTGCTCCGCGTTGCCGGGAACGGGTAGTTCCTCAGCTCTCGTCACGCTGCTTGGCTTCTTGGGACTTGGATTGCTCCGTCGTCGCCGCTAATGCCTCTTTCTCCTCGCCTTTTAGATTGTTTCCCCGAAAGATTCGCTCAACCCCAAATCCTCGCAATTACTGAGGATTTGGTGGTTGTGAATAAACCTGCGGGGTTCCTCACGCATCCCGATGGCACCGGACTTCGCCCTGACGTGGTTACGGCGCTCAACATGGGTTCGCTGGGTGTACACGAACGATTGGATGTGGACACAAGCGGTGTGATCTGCCTAAGCCGAACGCCGCGCGGCGCGAAATTGCTGCAATCCACGTTCGAAGGTCACGCGGGCCACAAGTTTTATTACGCCGTGGTTGAAGGTCGCACGCCAGATCGCGGTGTCTTGCGCGATGAGCTGCCCACGGCGCGCGGCAAGCCAGCGGTGACGCGGTTTCGCAAGCTGAAAAGTGGGTCAAATTGGACCCTTCTCGAAGTTGAGCCGGAAACAGGGCGTACGCATCAGATTCGCATTCACTTTGCGCAAAAAGGCAGCCCATGCCGCGGAGATGCGCGCTACGGTGATCCGCTCGAATTGAAAGCGCCGCGGACGCTGCTTCATTGTCATGCCGTTGTTTTGGCGGATGGAACTCGATTCGAAGCACCGTATCCACCGGATTTTGCAAGATATTTTGGCGATTCGCCAGCGGCAACGCGAGCAGGACTTTCATCGTTGAGCACCACGGCCTACCGCGAATGGAATGGCGTAGCAGATGGTCACCCGGGGCTTTCGCTCGATCGCTACGGTGACTATTTATTTGCGCAAGCCGACGCGGACGTTTCGCTTGCAAGATTGCCGGATGCGCGCGGTGTGTATCTCTGTCGCGGTGAGCGCGATAGGTCGCACGGCCAGCAGCTGTTGCCCACGCTTTTTGCGGGTGAGGCGGCGCCCAAGCCGCTTCATGTACTCGAGGCCGGCGTTTCGTACGCGGTTCAGCTGGGCGAGCATTTGTCCACTGGTTTGTTCTTGGATCAGCGACCTCAGCGCGCCTGGCTGGCCGAGCATGCGTCAGGCATGCGAATTTTAAACACCTTCGCGCATGCGGGTGGTTTTTCAGTGGCGGCGGCAACGGCAGGTGCGACCACGGTCAGCATCGATCTTTCAGCGGATTGGCTCAGCCGCATTCCCGAGCAAATCAAATTGAATGGTCTCGATCCTGCGCCACACGACACCATTTATGGCGACGTGTTTGACTGGGTGCGGCGGTTGGGCAAGCGCGGTGAGAAATTCGACCTCGTGATTCTCGATCCGCCGTCCACTTCGGTGGGGACGACCAAACGTCGTTTTTCGGCGGCCAAGGATTATCCGGAATTGGCCGCGCTTGCAGCGCCGCTCGTTTCGCCAGGTGGCCAGCTTTGGACGCTGTGCAATTTGCGACAAATGTCGCCACGAACGTTTGCACAAAACGTCCAAAAAGCTTTACCAAACGCTACCTTAGAACGTGTTTGCCCGCCTGGTGTAGATTTCCCCTCCGACGAACCACTGCGATCAAAAGTCTTCTGGTGGCGTCTTTGATTCCTGCAAATCGTTAATTATTTTCAGAAGTTACGGTCGTTCGCCGATTCCAAAGCCGGCGGTTGTGAGAATCGCTTTGACGCGCTCCACATCACCTTTGCCTTGAATAAACGGTAATCCCATCGGCGGAATCGTGACGATGGGACCAGAATTCAGCCAGACTGCGTGGCCGCGACCGCACGCAAACGTGGTGATCTGCTGAATCGTCTCGCCAGCGGCTTCCAAAATTTGGGCGGCACGCTCTTCTGGCGTCAGTTCCGGCTCCGGAGTCGGAGCAGGTTTTTCGGCCGGTGCTTCGGCAGGCGTTTCGGCAGGTTTGGCAGCGGGGATTTCGAAAAGGCCGAACTGGCGAAGCTTGGGTTCGAGTTCGTCGTGGTGCGGACCTTGCAGAGAAACCTGGCCGTTTGGCGGGACGGTGACGATGGGCCCCGAGGCGAGCCAA
>JAZUEA010000213.1:0-6683 GCA_045639945.1 Myxococcota bacterium | reverse complement strand
ATTTTTAGAGCACGCGAATGTTTTGAAATAAACGGTCAAAATATTTTTAGAGAACGCGAACATTTTAAAATAATTGTAACATTTATTTTTAATGACAACGATCATTTAACTGAACTGCTCTTTTAAATTTCTAGAGGTCCTGTTTCTGTGAACATGCACGCGTTCAAGATTTCTAGAGGTTGCGTTTACAACTCAAAGAACAGCAGTTTCTAAAAATAGAGGTCTTTCATGTTTTAAAAGAATCGCGCTTAAAACTTTTAAAGAGACACGCTCTTCCAATTGAAAGAGAACTTCAAAGATTAAAAACAGCGGTTATTCAATAAAGTCTGCGTTTAAGATTTTTAGAAGTTCTCTTTTCAAGTCATGAAAACGCGCTCTCAAAAAGTAGAGGTTCTTTTCTTTTTAAAAGAGGACTGTTTAAAAGAAATGGAGAGCGCGAATTAAACGGAAGAGATGCGAATCTAAAAACGAAGAGAGCGACTTAAACGTTGGTGGAATCGCCGTCTTCGATCTTGTCGAACTGAATGTCGCCCGAAGCATCGCCATCAGTGGTATTGCCACGAGAGGTTGAGCGCTGAGAGAGCTTCTTTTTAACCGCAGAGATGAAGACGTTGAGCTTTTCTTCAAGCTTCTGAATGTCGGCATCTTTGGCAATGTCGGCCATGTACTCGATCGACTGCTTGACGGTCTGCCAAGACTCCAACAGCTGCTTGCGCGCTTCTTTGATCTCACCGGTCTTGAGTTCTGTCTTGAGCTCAGCATCTTTGTCGCTCGCTTGATAGAACTCAGCCACGCGCATCTTTAAATGATCGATCCAGGGTGTTGCACCAATGTTCTCGATCATTTCAGCGGGAAGCTTGTTCATCTTATCGAGGAGCGTGCTCAATGCGCCGTATTCTTCGTCGTAGTTCAGCGTAGTTGGGTTTGGAACGGTATCGAACACCGCCTTTACAGCAGCAGCATCTTCAAGCTTGGATTCATCGTAGTGGTACATGCACGCGCGAAGGTACATGTTTAAACCTTGCCATGCACGATCACCGGCAACATCCTTGCTCGACATCTTTTTGTTGCCCACTCGACGCGCACGAGCGTTGCGATAACAATCGAGTGCATCATTAAATGCCTGCACACCCAGCACACGCTCAATTCCCACTGCCGAATTCAGCGTGGTCATCACGCGATGAAAGAATCCGTTCACTTCGTTTGCGTGCAACAACTGAAACGTTAAATTTGCAATCGGCATTTGTTTATCCTTTCTTTTGCATCCATTTGCTTTGAGCACTCTATCTACTTGTTTCATGCGGTGAAAGTAGAAAATAAAGGCTCATTAAAAAAGAAAGAGATAAACCCCTTCATTTTTTGATATCAGAGCATTTTAGATCGGAGTAAGTGACTTTTATCTTTTGAACACGATGCTCTGTCATCAAATAGAACGGTCCAATCCATGATGAGCAACTCTTTAGAAAAGATTCACTTTGAAAAATACTCTGCTCAAAACAGCCATTTGTATAAAGAACCGCTGTTTTCAATGATGAAGACGTTCTACGCAAGTCCAGCGGTGTTGCACAATATTCCAGAATCGCACTTTGAAAGAACACTCAAAGCACTGGACCAAGAAAGCCCGCTTCTTGAAGCAACGCTGTTTCTGGTCGATTCAAAAGTTGTGGGTTATGCCCTTTTAGCCTTTATGTATTCGAATGAAGGCGGCGGTCTCACCGCTTGGATCGATGAGCTTTACATTCAAGAGAACTACCGCAACCGCGGCATCGGCAGCCAATTTTTAAGAGACACCCTTCAAACCCACAAAGACGTCAAGCTATTTCGTCTTGAGACTGAACCTGAAAACGAAGGCGCTATCAAATTATATCAACGTCTTGGCTTTGAACAGCTGGGCTACCTTCAATACTTTTTTGATCCCAAAAAGTAATCCACAAAGAGCTCTTCATAATTCTTTGAGAGCACAGACTCACCTTTTACGATCAGAATCTCAAACTCTTGAAACACACACCTAAACTCTGAGAATCGGGTTTGATAAACATAAAAAAAGCCTGCAGCTTCATTGAAAACTGCAGGCTTTATTTTTAAGAGCGAGAAGTTCAGCTCTTAATCTTCTTCTTCTTCAACGAAGGGGTTCTTCTTACCCTTAAAGACCAGTCGAACCGGCGTTCCTTCAACCGGGAAAGACTCACGGAACTGGTTGAGCAAGAACCGCTTGTAGCTGAAGTGCACCGCATCAGGATCATTGCAAGAAACAACGATTGTGGGCGGTGCAACGCGAGCCTGTGTCGCATAGTACAAACGCAGGCGCTTACCCGACACCATCGGCGGACTGTGCTTTTCGGTTGCTTCTTTCAACCAGCGATTCAGCAATCCCGTGGTCGCGCGGAACTTGTGTGCTTCACGAACACTGTCAACAGTCTCCATGAGCTTGGCGACTCTTTGACCCGTAAGACCACTCGTAAAGACCACCGGCACGTAGTTTGCGAACGGGAGCTTCATCTCAAGCTGTTCTTGGTACCGTTTCGCAGTGTTGGAGTCCTTTTCAACGGCGTCCCACTTGTTGACTGCGAGCACAACACCACGACCTTTTTCAATGGCAAGACCAACGATCTTGGCATCTTGTTCGGTCACACCTTCAGGACCATCGATCAACACCACAGCAACGTGACACCGCTCAATCGATCGCAGTGTACGCATGACGCTATAGCCTTCACTTGATTTTGGATCGATGCCACGACTACGGCGCAAACCGGCTGTATCGATAATGGTGTAGTCTTTACCGTGGTAAGTCAGCTTAGAGTCAATCGAATCACGCGTGGTTCCAGCAGTGGAATCCACGATCATTCGTTCTTCGCCCAGCAAGCAGTTGGTCAGCGTGCTCTTTCCAACATTTGGACGTCCAAGCAACGCAACTCGAAGCTCGTCTTCATCTTCATCTTCTTCATCGCGATACGGCGGAAGATTCGCTGCAATGGCGTCGAGAAGAAGACCTACGCCACGACCATGCTCTGCAGAAATTGCATGCATGGGATCAATACCCAAGCGATAGAAATCGCCAAGTTCCATGTCTTGGCGTTGACCATCAACTTTGTTGACCGCAAGAAGTACCTTTGCCTGACTCTGGCGAAGAATGCGGGCAACTTCTTGATCTGCAGGCACCACACCAGACTGAACGTCGGTGACAAAAACCACAACGTCGGCTTCTTCAATGGCGAGCATCGCTTGCCTACGCATAGAAGCAACAACGCCGGTTTCAGCTTCGGGCTCAAAACCACCGGTGTCTACGACTGAGAAGTCAATACCAGCCCACGTTGCATCTCCGAAGTTGCGATCTCGGGTGACGCCGGGCGTGTCTAAAACAATGGCCGACTTCTTACCCACAATGCGGTTGAACAATGTGGATTTGCCCACGTTGGGTCGGCCAACAATGGCAACAATTGGTTTCATACTCGCCTCTTATTTGCCGTAGCCCATCTTCTTTAGGCTTTCCTCGTCTCTCGTCCAGCCGTGTTCAACGCGAACAAAAAGTGCGAGGTGAACTTTGGTGCCTAACATCTTCTCGAGATCGAACCGAGCGCTCTGGCCAATCTTCTTGATCATGGCTCCGCCACGTCCAATCACAATGCCCTTTTGGGAATCGCGCTCAACGTGAATCAGCGCTTCAATCTCTACACAGCCAGCACCGGCTCGGTCACGCCAAGCTTCAATGGTGACAGCTGTTGAGTACGGCAATTCCTTATCCAAGTTCTGGAAGATCTTCTCGCGGATCAATTCGCTCGCGATGAATCGCTCCGGCAGATCGGTGAAGGAATCCTTAGGATAAAGTGCCGGACCTTCGGGCATTGCACGTGCAAACAGATCGACCAATTGTTTAACGCCTTCGCCTGTGCGCGCACTCACAGGTACAATTTCTAAGAAGTCGTACTCTGCATACGCAGCAATGGCTGGCAACAAATGTTCTTTGGGCAACCGATCGATCTTATTCATAACCAGGAATCTTGGTTTGTCGACATTGCGGAGTTCTTCTAAGAGCTCACGCGTTAACTCACCGATTCCAACCTGAAGATCGGGACCTGCACCGGCTTCGACCAGGATTGCAACTGCATCACTGTCGCCGATTGCACCTTTCGCTTCATCGACCATGTATCGATTCAGCGCTTTTTCGGCGTGGTGAAGGCCAGGCGTGTCTAAAAAGATGATTTGGGCATCGTCGCGAGTGAGGATGCCGGGAATGCGATTGCGCGTCGTCTGCGGACGAGGCGAGGTGATCGCGAGTTTCTCACCCAACATTTGGTTTAAGAGTGTCGACTTGCCGACATTCGGGCGACCAATGAGGGTTACATACCCGCAGCGGTAGGGTTTCATGCTCAAGGGAATTCTCCCACGTGAAAAAATCGCCGCACACTGCTCCTTTCTATTCGAAAATACAAGCAGATCAGGAAGATTCTTGAATGTACTCTGGTTAGAGCTGTGTTTCTTGCGCGGAACTTTCCTGCGTCTTGAATTCACTCGGTCATTAGCAACGGAGTTTTTTGATGCGCGCGAACTTTTTTGTGTGCGCTCTTGTGACAACAGCGGCTCTTTCGATTTGGAACGGCTGCTCAAAAAGCGAAGATCCGACTCCTCAAAAATCGGAAGCCGCAGCTCAAGTTGAACTCACTCACGTAACGGTCGATCGAAAGGACTTACTTTTTCGATACTTGAACGACCAAGGAGAATTTGAGCAATCCTTGAGCATTGACGAGATTCCACAAGAAAAACGCGACAAGGTTTTGGTTGTGGATCTGTCTCTCTCACCTGAATTGCGCGGTGCTTCGCAGAATGTTCAGCTCTTTGATTTGCGGCAGCCCAATGAAAACGGCGAATTTCTCACGGGTCGATTTGTACCGCGCGCAAACTTGGAACAGGAACTCGCGAAAAAGCAGCAATTTGTGGCGCCTCCGCCGCAAGAACCTATCATTTTGTACGCAACGTCTTGGTGTCCGCACTGCAGACGCGCTCGCGATTTTATGAAGCAGCACAATTTGGCGTACACCGAGAAAGATGTTGAAAAAACACCAGGTGCTCAGGCAGAACTCGCCGCCAAAGCAAAGAAACAAGGCGTTGATGCTTCTGGTGTTCCCGTCTTTGACATTGGCGGAAAGATCGTTTCAGGATTTGACGGCAACACTGTTTTGAAACTCGCCCGTCCTCAAAAACAAACTGCTGTTGCCCCAAATCAAGTGACGCAACCACAACCTCAAAAAGCCACTCTCACGTTATGAATCCAACCGTCCGCATCGTTGTCGCGGCTGTCCTTATTATATTGGGACTGTTTGGCCGCATTTTTACGCCCACGTATGAATTAGAGACACGAGGCAAGATTCGAAAATACGTGGGCATTCTTTGTTTTGTTGTGGGTGCACTGTTTGCACTTCGAGCACTGGAAGATTCGCCTGGCAAACCTTCAACGTGGCTTGAAGATCTGGAAACGGCGAAAGCGGAATCTCAAAAAACAGCTCGCCCGCTGATCATCGATTTCTCGGCTTCGTTCTGCAAAGCCTGCAAAGAATTGGAGCAGAAGACGTTTCCCGCGCCTGAAGTGGAAGAAAAGCTTCAGCGGTTTGTGCTCTTGCGCCTGGATTTAACAGAAGAGCGACCTGAATTGGACGATCTTCAAAAAGAGCTGGGCGTGGTTGGATTGCCGAGTTTGCACTTCATCACAGCGCAAGGTGAACACATAAAATCCGAGACGCTTTCTGGCTTTGAGTCAGCTGAAGAATTTTCTAAGCGCTTGGATCGCGTGCTCACAGGCATGGGCGATACAAAACCAACGCTCGCATCTCGCATCACAGAAGCGCTTCAAAATGGTGCTTGGTCGGTTTACGCGCTGATTTTCTTGGCTGGTGTTTTGGCGTCGCTCTCGCCATGCGTGTATCCGCTCATTCCAATTACTTTGGGTGTGCTCTCTCGCGGCAAGTCCGGTGCTCTTGAGGGATTTTTGCGATCGCTCGTTTTTGTGTTGGGCATCGCAACCATGTACGCCGTGTTGGGTGCGCTCGCAGCAACGAGCGGTGGACTTTTGGGTTCTGCGCTTCAATCGCCTGTTGTGGTCGTCATTGTGGCATGCGTCTTTTTGGTGATGGGCGCATCGATGGTGGGCGTGTTTGAAATGCAACTGCCTGGAAATCTCAGCACAAAACTTTCAAGTGTGGGACGCGGTCGTTTGAAAGGCTCCGCGCTCAGTGCATATGTGGGTGCATTTTTAATGGGCAGCGTGGCCGGCATTGTTGCGGCGCCGTGCGTTGGACCGCCGTTGGTTGCAGTGCTCACGTTTGTGGCCAGCCAAGGCACACTGCAAAGTGGTCTCGCGCTTTTGCTCACGTACGCGCTTGGACTTGGGTTGCTCTTTCTGTTTTTGGGCACGTTCACTGGTCTCGTTCGCAAAATCCCAAAGAGTGGAAATTGGATGAACGTGGTGAAAACGCTGATAGGCCTCGCAATCATCGTGTTGGGCGGCACGTATTTAAACGACGTCTTCGGATTTATTCCGTAAGCGTTCCGCTCAAAACACAAACACACCGAGCACTTAGCGAGCTTCTTCTCAAAAAAGTGAGGTACACAAAAAAAGTGCTTGACGTCTGATGTGAACAAGCGTAGAAGCTGCCTCACGTCATGGCGACGTAGCCAAGTGGTAAGGCAGA
>JAZUEA010000212.1:0-8191 GCA_045639945.1 Myxococcota bacterium | reverse complement strand
CCATGGGTGTTTTCGAATTCGAAAACTTCGCCAAGGGCACCAAAGAAGTCGCCAACGCCGTCGCAAACTCCAAGGCCTTCTCCGTGATCGGCGGCGGTGACTCTGTCCGCGCCTGCAACGAGAGCGGCCGTGCTGCCGATATCAGCCACATCTCGACCGGTGGTGGTGCCAGCCTCGAGTTCGTCGAAGGCCGCAAGCTCCCTGGTCTTGTTGCTCTCGGCTACGATAAGTAATTTTCCTCTCGCTCGGTGCTAGGCCGAGCGAGATTTTGGAGTTTCCCATGCGCCGCAAGATTATCGCGGGCAACTGGAAGATGAACCTCACTGTCGCCGAGGGCCTCGCCCTTGCCGAAGAGGTCAAGAACCGCTGCTCTCGCTTCTCCAACATCGACGTCGTCGTCGGGCCTGTCGCTACGAGTCTCTACCCCATCGCCAAGCTCCTCGAGGGCTCCACGATTGGAGTCGCGGCGCAGAACTGCCACTGGGCAGAAAAAGGCGCCTACACCGGCGAGTTGTCGTGCACGCAGATCAAGGAAATTGGCTGCAAGTACGTCATCATCGGCCACAGCGAGCGTCGCCAGTACTTCGCTGAAACCAGCGAAAACGTTGGCAAAAAAGCTCGCGCGCTTCACGACATGGGCCTCACCCCGATCATGTGCGTGGGTGAAACCCTTGATGAGCGCGAAGCTGGCAAGACCTTCGACGTGATCGCTGAGCAGGTCAAACTTGGTCTCGCTCCGCTCACCGCCGAAGAAGTTGCCAAGACAGTCATCGCCTATGAGCCCGTTTGGGCCATCGGCACCGGTCGCACTGCTACGCCCGACCAGGCGCAGGAAGTGCACGCCGCTATCCGCAATCAAATCGCCGAGCTCTACGGCAAGGCCATTGCGGAAGAGGTTCGTATTCAGTACGGCGGTAGCGTCAAGGGCTCCAACGCTCCTGAACTGCTCACCCAGCCAGACATCGACGGTGCTCTCGTTGGTGGTGCCAGCCTCACCGCAGACGCCTTCTACGCCATCGTGGCCTACGAGGAAGCCAAGAAATGATCGAGGTTCTCGTCACCATCCTGCACATCTTGACCTGCGCCGTTCTCATCCTGGTTGTTTTGTTGCAATCCGGTAAAGGCGGTGGTGTCAGCGCTGCGTTCGGCGGAGGTGCCGGCGTTGCTTTGGGCCAGCGCGCAGCAGCCACGGTTCTGAGCAAGTTCACCGGAGTCGCCGCCGCAATTTTCATGGTGACGAGCATGCTCCTCGCCTGGTTCTCCAGCCCCGACATGAAGGATCCGACCAAAAACGTTGTCGATGATGTCATCGACACGCCGGCTCCAATGCCTGCCGCTGCCGAAATTGCTCCTGCAATTCCTGCTCCGGTTGAAGCTGCTCCCGCTGCTGAACCCGAAAAGGTTGAAGCTGAAGCTGCTCCCGCTGCTGACCCTGAAAAGGTTGAAGCGCCTGCCGCGCAGTGAACCTGGCAAACTGCTTGGTTTCCTAAAAGCCCGCTTACGCGGGCTTTTTTTATGCGCGACGATTTTCGCGACCAGTGAGAAGCGCCACCAATTCCTGATACGCCAGATTGAGTTCTTGGGCTTGCTCGTGCGCGCGTGCCTCTGATTCCGGATTACCCGCGCAGTGATCGGGATGACATTCCTGCATCTTTTTGCGCCACGCCGCTTTAATTTCCTGAAGAGAAGCGCCAGGACGAACCCCTAAGATTTCGTAATTTTTTCGGGCGTGTTGCGCGCGACTCGCCTGACGACTCGCCTTTTGATAAGCCTCTCGCGACTTTTGCTGCGCTTCTTTGATCCAATGATTGAGTAAGGATTCAACTTCGAGAAACTGCGCCTCAATGCGCTGATAGTGGCCCTTGGCGTTTTCGTAAATCGGGCGAACGGGCTCACTTTCCAAAATGGCTCGAATCACCTGCTTTCCGAGCTCTTTGCTGAACGCGCGCGCCGCGCCGGTTGCTTTGATCAGCTGCGATTTTACCGAATCTTTAATCGATTCCCTCAGGGACATGACGCGTCTCCATTTTCGTTGGGCGCAAGATTGCTGCCTTCGCGCAAATACGACCGACCGCAATTCTGACAGGTTAGCGTTTCAGTGCCAGTGGTCAATGCGCTGAGCTTTAGAACTTCTCCACAATAGCAGCAAAATCCGTGTAATTTCGCTGGGTTGCCGTAAACCAAAGCGTACGGTGCAACGTCTTTTGTGACGACCGAACCGGCTCCAACCATGGCGTATTCGCCGATTGTGACACCGCAAACAATGGTTGAATTTGCGCCCAATGACGCGCCCTTGCAGACATGTGTGGACTCGTAGGCATCGCGTCTGGGCCAGTGACTGCGCGGCGTGGTGACGTTTGTGAAAACCACGGAAGGTCCGCAAAACACATCGGATTCCAACGTGACGCCGCTGTAAATCGACACATTGTTTTGAACTTTAACGCGGTCGCCTAGCTGCACGTGGCGCTCAACCACCACGTTTTGACCAATTACGCAGTCCGCACCGATGGTTGCGGGGCCTAGGCATTTTGAAAAATGCCAAATTTTGGTGCGCGGACCGACTGTGACATCACCATCCAAAATGACGGTGCCATCCACATAAGCGGTCGGATCAATCGGCATGATTTACTCGCATTTCAAAGAGGCGCATCTTCGTCGTCTTCATCTGTTTCTTCAGTATTTTCCGAAGAGTCCGAATCTTCATCGAAGCCTTGCGCCATAAAATCCGCAGCAGGTTCATCGTCAGCAACTTTTTCAAGCGCTTTCAATTCTTCAGCAGAAGGCGGACGAGGCGCTTCAATCGGCGCTGCGGGCAATTCCGGCTCAGCAAGCGACGGCGAAGCTTCATCAACGGGCACAGCGTAAACCGGCACAACAGGCGCTAAATCGTCATCGGATTTCACAACGCCCAAACGCTCAAACAAGCTGGGCTCTGTTTCTTCGATGCCATTCGAAAGGAAGTTTTCAGCGTCCATCTCACCTTGCTCAAGCACAAAATCCTGCGGTTCCGTGCCAGCCAAGAATCGCTCCAAAACACCACCTTCCTCAGTACGCCGACCTTTTTCGATATCGACCGAAACTTCAACAATTCCGGGACCAAAAGGCTTCCAATCCTCGCCTTCTGTGTCCGCTTTCTCAAAGTAAACTTTTGCGACCGGAACCGCTGCACCGCCGCCGGATTCCTTTTTTCCGAGCGACTTCGGCGAATCGTAGCCCAACCAAACCGCGAGTGTGATTTCTGGCAGCAACCCAACAAACCAGGCGTCGCGCGCTTCGTTGCTGGTGCCAGTTTTGCCAACAATGGGCCGATTGATTTTTGCGAGCCCTTTCGCCGAGCCATCTGTCACGACCGATCGCATGGTGTCGCGCAACAACCAAACCACGTCCGGATCGAGATGGCCGTTTTCCAAAACACCGCCGTTGTCTTCTTTTGAACGCGGATGAACGACAGGCTTGGGCTTTGCAGCATCTGGCAAATCCGGCGAATCTTCGTCGTAATCTGCATCCGGCTCGCCAGCATCTGCAATCATTTCAGGCATTTCTTGGCGAGCGACAGGTTCTGGCAATTCCAGTTCTTCACCGTGCGCGTCAAAAACAGCGCGAATCCAAACCACTCGGCCAGGCGTACCGCCATTTGCAAACGTGGCAAACGCACCGGCAATTTCCATGGGTGTCACTTCGCTGGAACCAAGCGCAATGGTGAGATTGTCGGTGAGCGGCGACGAAATGCCGGCCGCTTTCGCAAATTGCTGCACCGCCGGCACACCAATTTCATCGGCCAACTTAATCGAAATGCTGTTAATCGACCGAGCCAGCGCTTCTCGCAAGGTCAGCGCGCCCGAGAATTTTCGCGTGTAATTTTGAGGCGTCCACCACTTGCCTTGGTACAAACGTCGTGTTTCCGGCGCATCAATGAGCGTGGTTGCCGGCGAGAATCGACGCGTGCCATAGGCCGCACCAAACACAAAAGGCTTAAACAAACTGCCGGGCTGACGCTTCGCCAATGTTGCACGGTTGTAAGGATAATCACGCGCATTGAAACCACCGACCAACGCCAAAACCTGGTGCAATTGCGGTTCAAGCACCACCGCAGCACCTTGCGGCATGGACAAAACCGCCGACATCACATCAGGATGACGTGGACCATCGTCGCGAATCGTGAGCGTGAAAACATCGCCCACATTAGGCCAATCGTGCAAAGATTCTTCAGTCGTTTTCGAAGGTTCTTCGGTTTTCTTGTTTTTATTGCGCTTCGCTTTTGCCGCTTCTGCCAAGTCAGCAGACCGACCACGGCGCACACGCTCAAAGTTGGCTGCACGAACTTTTGCTTGACCAATGCCCATGTCAAAAAGCAATGCAGAATCAGCAGCATCGCTTTCAAATCCAACAAATCGACCAGGAATCGTGGAACCCAACCTGGGCGCTTTTTCCTTCAAAGCTTTCACGCGTGCCGCTCGCCAGGTTTCCACTTTATCGTCGCCCACGTGCTCCAGCGGCTTATAGAGTTTTTGCCGGCGATCAAGCGCGATCAAACCGGACTGGACCGCGTCAACCAGCGCATCCTGGCGCGACAAATCAAACGCTGTCTCAATGCGTAATCCGCCCGTTCGAACCAGTTCGCGGCCATACGTCGCCTCAGCGAGCAGTCGCACCGATTCCACAAACCAACCCACTTCGCGGCCTTGCGGTGCAAATGGATTTTTCTCAACGCGTTCAACCAATGGCTCGTTGCGCGCCTCGTCGATGAGCGCCTGATCAACCGCTTTTCGCTTTTCTAGCTGATCCAACACATACGAACGGCGAAACAACGCCTCTTGCGGATGCTTACGCGGCGAAAGTCGCTCCGGCGATTGAATCAAACCGGCAAGCGTCGCTGCTTCTGCGAGCGTCACGTCCGCAGCGCTTTTTCCGAAATAAAATCGGCACGCTTCCTCAACACCATACTGACCATGTCCCAAATAAATCGCGTTTAAATAAATGGTGAGAATGTCGTCCTTGCTCAGGCGCGATTCCAAACGACGCGACAAAATCAGCTCACGGAATTTTCGCCGCATGCTGCGTTCCGGCGAAAGCAGCAGATTTTTAACGGTTTGCTGCGTAATCGTGCTGCCCGAGCCTTTCAAATGACCGGCTTTCAGCGCATTCACGACCGCGCGCAGCATGCCCGTGTAATCAAGACCTTCGTGTTTGTAAAAATCGGCGTCTTCAGCAGCCAAAATCGCTTTTTGAAGCAGCGGCGAAACCTTCTCCAGCGGAACAACGGTGCGATGTTCCTCGTAAATCTCGCCCAAAACCTCGCCATTTGCCGCGTAAATGCGCGAAACCTGCGCCGGCTGATAATCGTCCAACTCGTGAAAGTCGGGCAAATCGATCGAAAAATAAAAATAAAGGCCACACGCCGCAGCAAACGCGAGCAGAACGCCGAAAAAACCGAAGAAAAACAAAAACTTAAAAGCGCGCCACAAAAACGATGGCCGCCGTTCTTGTTTTGAAGCCTTTGAAGCCTTTGAAGCCTTTGAAGCCACGAGAGCAATTCCCTGAGCAAACCCAATGGTAAATGTTGGAAGCTACAGAAAAGAGCATGCATTGTCACGCGCCAGGCGACGCAGTTTTAAGCAGCTGAAATAATTAAGAAATTAGTTTTCAGAAAGGAAGAAGCGAACGGTGTAATCGGTAGGAAGCTGCACGCCTTCGTCGGTGGCAAACGAACGAAGCACGCGCAAGGTGTAGTTTCCCTTCGGCAAAGTCGCTTGCTGCAAGGCATCTAAGAAAATCGTGAGCGTAAACGTGTCGCGGTTGTAATCCACGTTTGAAAAATCATCGTGAACCAACGCAATCGACAACCCTTCAGGCGACTCCAGCACGACCAAATCTTTGGCCCAGCGCTGAATGAATCCCATGCCGCCCAAATCTTCCGAAAAAGTGAGGTCGATTTCGGTCAGTGCTTCGGTTGAAACGGTCGTTCCGTTCGCGGGATAAGTGCTGTACAGGAAAAGCGGCGCATCGACGTTGAAATCGCTCGTACACGCGCAAATTCCGCAAAGCGCTGAAAGAAAAGCGTTTTTTAGAAAAAGTGACGCCATCCTGCCTCCAAATTGAGACCCGTCGACTCGCGCTTGGCCGTGTCGCTTTCGTCCCACATCAAATCTTGTCGCCAGGCCGCTGAAACAACAATCGCACCAGGGCCAACTCGCCAGCCGCCTTCCACGCGCGCCGACACCATGGGCGCCAGGCCACTTTCTTTGTCATTCACAAACGGACCAGACGGCGTGTCCGCCTCAAACGTTGCGTGTTCGTAAACCAAGCCCACTTGAAGCGCCGCAGAAAGTTCCAACTTTGGCTGCTGCTTAAACCACAAATCGGCCAGAGAAACCCGCGCGCCCAGCAAAATGGGCAGCGACCACTGATGGAATTCCGCCGTTGTAAGCAAACGACCAAATGGCAAATCAAATGATTGAGACAAGTCGTTTGCCGTGCTGCGCTCAAAGCCCAATTCCGCTTCAAGCCACAAAAACGGCAAAAGCGCATAGCCAAAATCAACAGACGCCGCAAAGGCCGCTTGCTCGATCCACGGCACTGGAATCATGGTTCCAGCACGGGCCGCAATCGAAAATCTAGAATTATTTCGCGGTTCTAAAGATTCTTGAGCGATTTGAGTTTCTGCCGGTTCTCGCCAAATATCGACGTCGTAAAACGTTTCGACGTACGCCGGTTTCATCGGTTGTCCTGGTGAAAACAGCGTTTCTTCTGTTTCGCCCGCAGTTGCGTACGCCGCTCGAATCTCTGGCCCCAAATCGACAGGAATCGTGCGTTCAATGCGTGATGCCGGTTTGCCCGGCTCAGGATCTGCAGTTTGCGCACTCGTCATTAGCGGCAACGAAGCCCCAACAAAAGCGCACAAAACTCTCACCCGCGTTTTCACTGAACGCAGAGAACACATCGAGCTCCACGAAGAGAAGCTCAAGCGCATAGGAGTGAGTCGTTTGAAAGGTAAATCCATGTTGCCGTCAGAAAATGCAGTGCTACCATGGCAAGCTATTAAATATTGTCTGTTGGTTGAGGCTCGACGTCAAACCTTTGATTCGAGTTCGAGGAAAGCCGTGAAAATCATCTGCCCGAAATGTGGTGCTGACTACAACATCAGCGATTCGCGCCTCACGCCCGAGGGCTTGCAAATCAAGTGTCCCAAGTGCTTTTCGAGCTTCGTCGTAGACGGTCAAGGAAATTCATCGCCTGTCTCCGCGACACGCGCACCGATTGGCTTTTCCGGCGCGAACGAAATGCCCACAGATTCGCGCATACCGCCTTCGGTCAATCCACTGATGGCGCCAGGTTTTTCAGCGAACGCCGCCAACGGAAATAACGGTTTCTACATTATTCTTCCGTCAGGCCATCAAGTTGGACCGCTGCCGCTGAACACGATTCAGCAAATGAAGCGTGAAGGCCGCCTGACCGGCGAAGAAAAAGCAAGCGTGGATCAGGTGAACTGGCAACCGGCAAAATCATTGCCGGCCTTGGCTGCTATTTTTCCCGCTGCAACACAGCCCTCTCGCGGCTTTGAAAAAGCTCCTCAAAACTCGCAACTTCCCGAATTTGTAAATGATCTGGAACTGGATGACGGCCCAATCCTGACCAAAGATCCATTTGCAGACGATTTCGATTTCAATTTCAGCGCGTCGCCGAAATCTCAAGAACTCGACATGCCGCCCATGCCGCCAACGGGAGCGGCGGATGCTCCTTCTCACCAAAACTCTGGCATGGCGCATATTTTTGAGGACATCGACGATTTGCCAGCGCCAGCGAATTCTACGCACAGTGCGCTGCACAATCCTGCGCAACCGCTCGACTTGCCCGATTTACCTGATCTTTTTGAACCGATCGGCGATGACCTGCCCGGTGAGTTAGAAGATCTGCCCGCTCAAAAGCCGCCGCAGTCGGTTTACTATATTGATCCACTTCAGGATTTGCCTGGATTGGCCGACGACTTGCCTGGCATTGCCAACAATTTGTCAGGCATCAACGGCGATTTACCCGGAATTGCTTCACAGCTTCCAACAACGGCCAAACCGCGCAGCGACTTGCCCGGCATTTCGATTCCACTTTCTGGTCCTGCCTCGCAGTTGCCCACGCCTGCCTCGCAGTTGCCCACACCTGCCTCGCAGTTGCCCACGCCTGCCTCGCAGTTGCCCAC
>JAZUEA010000211.1:0-2600 GCA_045639945.1 Myxococcota bacterium | reverse complement strand
TTTAGCGGTCGACCATAAACCACGTGCGTTGTTCGTTGGTGAAGAGAATCTCGTCGCCGGAGAAGGTGACGGATTCGGTCTGGATGCATTCGTCGTGTTTGAGGGCGACGCGTAGGAGCATGTCGCCGATGTGGCCGGGCGTCCAGTCGTAGAGGCGTAGGGCGTTGTAGGAGAGGACGGCGAGCGTCGTGCCGTCGGGCGATAAATCGGCGGCGGTGACCATGCCTGGGAAGGGAAGGTCGGATTCGTCGGCGAGGCTGATGGTCTGCAGGCGTTCGGCGGCGCCGCCTTCCTCGGGGATGCGGTATAAGGTCGAAGTGAGGACCTCGCGCGTCTTCGTTAGAAGGTAAAGCGAGTTCTGGTCAAAGAAAATCGCTTCGCAGTCAAAGATGCGCGGAGACGGTGGAAATTCCGTCTGGTCGGGGTAGTGAACGGGGATGGTGGCGGTGACATCCACGGAGAGGTTGCAGGGGGTGAAGCCGGCAACGGGAGCGCCGTCGCGCCAAACGTCATTCGGCAGCGTGGGTTCGCGCAATTTAAAGACGCGTAAGTCTGTGCGCGTGTTGCGATTGTTGCCCAAGTCCGAGATGTAGAGGTTGCCGGCGTCGTCCAAGGCCATGTCTTCCCAGTCGTTTGGTTCGGCGCCCTGCACGGTGTAGGTGCAAAGAAGCTCGCCTGTTCGCGTGGTGGCAAAGATTTCGGCGCGGCCGCCTGAGTCGTTCAGCGTCCAAAAAATCCCCGGAGAAACGCGCGAGGCAACCAAGGCAGAAGCTTCTTGAATCGGACCGTCGGCGGCATATTCCGCGTAGGCATGATAGCCGGCCGTCACGTAAGAGGGCTGCATGCCAACGGTTTCAGAAACCAAATTCTCCGCTTTTTGGGTGGACGTTTGCTTGGGAGTGCCACCACAAGCAGCGAGAGCAACAACAGCAAGAAGTGAAAGGTATTTCATCAGCGCTCCTTTGTATTCAGCGCCAAAATCATAACAAAAATCACAGAGGCAAGGTGATGTTTTGAAGGCGAGTGAGCGCGGCAAAAAGAAATAAGCCATCAAAGGCGTTTGAAAGTGCGTGATGCAAAGAAAAAGTGCGATCAAAAAAGAGAGAAAGAAGCAAAACGAAGCGATTCTGAGCTATCTCAATCGAGAAAAGTGCGTTTCTTATGAGATACACCAATAGAAAGAGCGATTTCGTTTCAATCACTAAAGTATGCTTGCGCATTGCGTGAAGCGTTGCAGATAAAACAATAGAATCAAGCGATTGCGAGCATCATGCGCGCGTTCATGACAATGTTCTTAAAGAGAAGGTGCAGAAAAGACTGCGAGATTTCTCAGTATAGCTGAGGCAAAAGGCTGTGAAATGGGCTGAAACTCAAGCTTCAGTGGGGGAATCGGTGGTGGAAGGAGAGGGAATGACGGGATCATCAAAGGTGATGTCGTCAGAAGCGGGGGCAGAGAGGGTATCGGTTGATTTGCGGTCGGAGCGAACGGAGAGGTCGTTTTTGACCTTTTCGTTGACGACGTTGATGGCGCTGATCGCGAGTTCGGCGCGATCGTCCGAGTGCATGTCGGTGAAGACTTCAAGGCGCTTTGCAAGGTTGTGCAAGGCAGCGGTTAAGGCTTTGCGAGTGCGAGTCGTGGCGCCAACGTCGCGCTGGCTCTTGAAAACGCTCTGAGCAGCAGAAAGTTCCGTGAAAGTACGGACTGCTGATTTCAATTGAGTAACAAAGGGCGCAACAAGCGCGGTTTCAAGCGTTGACTGAGGAAGCTTGGACAACTGGAGCAAGAGATTCTCGAGAGCACCGTATTGCTCGTTGTGGCCCAGCTTGGTCGGATTGGGCGTCTTTGAAAAAACTTCGCGGACAGCTTCAGCCGCTTCGCGAATGAGCGGATCAGGGTGAAGGGCAGAAGCCGAAACTTGGTGATAAAGGCCCATGTAAGCCTGATCACCATGCGCGTCGGCGTCTGAGAGCGATGTACGGGTTGCAACGGACGCCATCGCTTCTTGGTAGTTCGTGAGCGCTTCCAAAAAGTCAACGGCAGCGGCGCAACCGCCCACACCGTAAATCTGGTTGAGGATTTCTGCCAGCTTGCAGCAGTAACCCAGCAACTCACGGCTGCGAAGGCGGGTTAACGGGATTGCGATAATTTCAGACATTCAAGTTCTCCTGAATAGCAGTTAAGTTGATCTACTCTTTAAACACGATTTCAGAAATGCAAGTGCTTTTGAGGCGCGAAAAGCTCTTTTTTGAAAGATCTGATGAAAAAAACGCATTGCAGAGCAAAAGTATTCAAACTTCTTCAAAAATCGATAGAATCAAGGGTGTGAATTCAATCGAATCATCAGATTCTTTCAGAGCGAAAGAAATCAAACTGAGGTCACCAGAGATTCTTTTTGAGCGAATGAATGAATCTCAAAATCTCAGTGCATTCGTTTCTAAAGAAAGAGAAAATTCATTTTTTAAACACGCTTCGTATGCTGAGAAAGTGATTCTTCTCTCAGAGAACAGTCTTTGTACGCTGAGAAAGTGGCAATCCTAAAGGATTGTGAGATTTGTACGCTGAGAAAGTGGCAATCCTAAAGGATTGTGAGATTCGTACG
>JAZUEA010000210.1:0-11002 GCA_045639945.1 Myxococcota bacterium | reverse complement strand
TGTGTTCTTGCCCATGATGATTGGCATGTCGCGCGTGAGTGATGAGGCGTTTTCGACGACTTGTCCGCTCGCTCAGGCGTTGCCGGATTTGCTGGCGGAACCCATTAACTGGAGTGCGAAGACCAAAATCCTGGCGCCGCGTTTTGATATGACGCCCGGCAACTTGGCGTCGGAGCTTTTTCAAAAAGGCTGCGAATCGCTGGCGAACAGCTTGGGATGCACAGAATGGCGTGCGGCGTACGAACACGCGCTCAAGATTTACGAGCAGTTTGTGGCTGATTGCATGGCCGCAGGCGCGCGGGCGCTTCAATTTGCGCGTGAAAATAACGTGAGCGCAGTTGTGGTCTTGGGTCGGCCGTATACGATTTACAACCCGGTCTTGAATTCCAACGTCCCGAATTTGTTGAGAGAACAGGGAACAATCGCGATTCCGGTCGAGTGCTATCCGGTGGTTGAGGAGCATCCGGCTGAGGGCGAAGGCGTGCCGGTTTTCCGCTCGCTCTTCTGGGGAACGGCACAGCAAATTCTCCGAGCAGCGCACCAAATTCGCCGTCGTGAAGGCGAGTACGCGGTTTTCACTTCGAATTATTCGTGTGGCCCGGACAGCTTTAACCTGCATTTCTTTAGCTACATTATGCGCGGCAAGCCGTTTGCCATCGTCGAAACGGACGGTCACAGCGGCGACGCGGGCACCAAGACGCGACTCGAAGCCTTTTTGTACTGCGTGGAGCAGGATCGCCGACTCACCAAGGAAGAGCGCGCGCAAAACAAGCCGACCGATTTTTCGCAAATCGAGGCGTGGCACATCGGCATCATGGAAACGAAGCAAAAGCAGGAAATTGTTGAGCTTCCGCCGATGGGCATTGGTTCTGTTGCGGTGGCGGCAGTGCTGCGTGGCGAAGGTTTCCGCGCTGAAGTTTTGCCGCTGCCCAATCGCGAAACGCTGCAGCTTGGTCGTAAGTACTCGTCTGGCAAGGAATGTCAGCCCTTGATTATGACGATGGGCTCTATTTTGCAGCGCGTGCTTCACGAGCCGAATCCCAATGAAAAATTCGCGTTCTTCATGCCGACCGCTGATGGTCCGTGTCGATTCGGCATGTACAACCACCTGCACAAAATTGTGTTTGAGCAGCTTGGTTGGAAAGATCGCCTGCAAATCGTGGCGCCGGGTGATACCGATTACTTTGAAGGCATGCCGCCAGATTTGGAAATCCGCGTGTGGCTTGGTTTTGTGGCGTCCGATGCGCTTTTGATGGCGTTGCACGATACGCGTCCGTGCGAAAAGGAACCCGGCGCGGCGCAGAAGATTTTCGATCGTTCGTTTGCGCGCCTGATCACGCTGCTCGAACGCATGAAGGGCGGCAGTTTGCTGCGTGCGATGGGCGAGCTCGGTGGGCGTGGCTTTGGCGTCTATGAAATCCTGGAAGATGCCGCGCGTGAATTCGCGGAAGTAAAGGATTTTAGAAAGAATTTGCCAACGGTTTCTTTGGTCGGCGAGATCTACTGCCGTCTGGAACCGTTCACCAACAACTTCCTCATCGACAAACTCGAATCGCGCGGCCTCAAGGTTCGCATGGCGCCGTTCAACGAGTGGTTGGAGTACGTTAACCACTTGCAGCGCATGCGTATTTCAACTGGCCAAGGTCGCCCCGAAGACGACAAAGTTTCGATTCGCAGCACTGCGGTCCTCATGGAAGGCGTGGGCAATCGCGTGTACGAAATAATGGGCAATAAGCTTTGCTGGCCCAAGCGCACCACGGTTCGCGATTCCATTGCCGCTTGCGAGCCGTACTTGAGCGAGGATTTGCGCAGCGAAGCGATTTTGACGTTGGGCGCGCCGCTTCACGAGTTGCACCATAAACTTATCGATGGCGTGGTCGCGGTTTGTCCGCACGAATGCATGCCCGGCAAGATTTCCGAAGCGCAATACTGTCACATCAGCGAAACGTACGCGTTGCCGGTTCTCACGATTCCGCTTAATGGCGACGGTGTGGATTTGGAAGCGCTGGATGCGTTCTGCTTTGAGGTGAAGGCGCGGTTCGAGCGCAATCCCGACGTGCCAAGTTCAGCGCCGAAACGCATCGCAGCAGTGGAAACGCCCGATAAACTTGAGGTTTCTCAGAAGTTCGATGAAATCTCAGGCCAAGTTTTGCGCGGCGTTTTGAAAGTTTTGTCGCCGATTGTGAAGGCGCAGGAAAAGATTCAGGAAAAGCTGCCGCTGCAAAAATTAATGGCGCGATTCAAAGGTGAAAAGCCGACTTGTCCGGCTTGTGAGGCGGCAAAGAAGGAAGGTCCGGGGTATGGTCCGGGCACCACTGGTTTGCGCTGGCCGCCCACGGAAGAAAATGTTCCGCGCTCGTAAACTGGCGTAAATATTAAAAAAGCCCGGGAGTTGTCTCTCGGGCTTTTTTGTGGCTAAGCCTTAATTAATTTTCGGCCGGCGCTTCTGGTTCGGCGTTTTGTTCGTCCAAGCGCTCTGCAACGGTCGGTGTGACTTTGATCTTACCGTCTTCGATGCGGCCCACTTGCAAGAACAGCGCGTCTTCAGGAATTTCGATCTTAAAGCGGAATTGCTTTGGCTTGCGCGGCTTTGTCTCGACAAAACCTTTGTCCAAAATGCGAACTTGCGCGGTGTCGTACGCCAAATTCGCGTCATCGGGACGCGGCTTGCCGGAAACTTCCCACGTCAAATCGTAAAGCGCCGAAGTCACTGCGCGCAGGGCTTTGCTCTCAGCTTCTGTTTCGTAGCCTTCGTCGCTTTCTTTGCCGTCTACTTCGACCTGCGATTCAACCGTGAAAACCTGACGCTTGGGGTCGTACAGGCCTTTTTCGATGAATTCGCCGCGAATGGCGTTGAAACGGCGCTCTGTGAACGACCGCTTAAAATCTTGGAAGCTCGCGATTTCGATTTTGCTGTCGAGTTCAGCACGAACTTTTTTGGTGATGCGCAGTTTTTTAGCTTCTTCGAATGCCGCGATGGCTTCGGCGTGTTTGCCGGCTTTGAACGTTTGTTCGCCGCGCGTGATGAGCAAGTTTGAGAGTTGCTCGTTGCACGGGCTCTTTGGGTTGATGGCGATGGCTTTGCGCAAAAATTGTTCGAACAGCGCAGGTTCGTTGAATTCAACGAGTTCTGCTTGTTTGCGGTAATTGATTTCGAGCGCGTCCTTCAAAACCTTGGCACGACCTTGGTGCTCGGGCATTTCGAGAATTTTCTCAAGAAGTTCGGCTTGTTCCGGCAGTTTGCCTTGAGATTGCAGCGCGACAGTTTTGCCCCAAAGTGCGCCGTAGTTTTTGCCGTCTAGCGCGAGAGCTTGATCAAATTGAGCAAGCGCGCCGTCAAAATTCTTTTGAGTGATCATCTGACGACCGGTGGCGATGAATTCGTCGGCCGTTGGTTCGCAGGCGCAAAGGCCAAGCGCGAGAAGTGCGGCTAAAAGTGTGCGTAACATGGGAAACTCCAGCAAAAAACGCGCAAAGGCTAACGGATCTCAGGTCGAAGAGATAGGACAAAGTGCGAGCGATGGCCGTCCAGCGGCAGCAGGTCTTGCTTGCAGAGATCTTCGGCGGCATGCAGAGCACTGTTGAGCGTGAGCGGATCGATTTGCGAAGATTCCAGAGTAAAAACAGGTAGATAGCTCTGCGAATCCGAAACAGCTTCACGCGGTCGGCTTGAAAGAACCAATGCAGGCGCACCAGGAAATCGCAGCCGCAAAACACTGTAGAGCGCCGTAGGATCGTCTACGGCATCCGCATCAATGAGCATGAAATCAGGCGCGGTTCCAAAAAGTGGTAAAACCTGACAAAGCTCCAAAGAATAGCCAATCGACTCGAAAGCCTGCGAAATTTCTTCAGAAATCTGATTCGAGAAAAACCATGCGGACTTGCTAGCAGAACGCGCCAGTGCAGGTTGCGCGAGCGTTGGACTGTCCGTCGTTACGTCTTTCACCGGCAAGCGCAAAATGGCAGTCGTGCCTTCGCCGTCGCTTTCCAGCTTGAGCGTGCCGTCGTGTGCGTGCGCCAATCCGTACGCCATCGTTAGGCCTAAACCGTGGTCAAGTGCCACATTGCGCGTGGTGAAAAACGGCTCGAAAACGTGATTCAAATCCGCAGGATCGATGCCGTGGCCTGTGTCGCTGAGCGTGATTTCAACATGCGTTTGGCTGAGCATGGCTTCAAGTCGCAGTGTGCCGCCTTGTGGCATGGCGTCGCGAGCGTTAAGCGCCAACAGAAAAATCAGCGATGAAAGCGCGAGTTCTTCGCCGTGAAGCGTTGCATTGCCTGGATCGATGCTGACTTCAAAGTTGCAAGTGGACGGCAAAAACAGGCGAATCAATGCCTGCGTGCGTTCCAACATGCTTTGCAAGTAACATTTTTCGGTGATGTGGCGGCGGTGCCCGGCGGTGGTTGAAAGGCGGCGAATGAACTGCAGCGCGCGGCGAGTTGTGTCGCGAAGTTCGCCCAATTCTTCCAATACTTTGGGCGTTCGAGCTTGCTTCAAAAGCTCGGTGGCTTTGCTCTCGATCGTTTGAAGCCAAGGCCGCAAATCGTGTGCGCATTTGGACGCGAGAGCGCCGCTGCGGAGTCGATCCACTTCCATGCGCTCAAGTGTTTTGTTTTCGATTTCTTCGGTGACTTCTTCGATAAGACCTTCCAAAACGACCGGATGGCCGTTGTCGCGATGGCCCACAACGCCCCAAATTCGAAAATGCTGATCTGTAGAAGTGTCGAGAATAATTGAGAAAAAATTCGACTTTGTGAAAGCTACGTCCAGCTTTTTCCGTTCGCTTTCTTTGAGGCGCGACAAAAAATCTTGCAGATCTTTAAACGGCTCAATGCCGTGATGCTCCAGCCATTGCTTGTCGGTTTCGAGAATGTTGCCCTGCACACTCCAAGGAGCAATTTCGAGCAAGCGCAAAGTGGAAGCGCCCTGAGAAAGTTCTCGTTGTTTGTCGCCTTCCATCAACAATAGGAAAACCGCGAGCGCACAGGATGTTGTGGCAACCAGTGCTGCCGGCGCATTGGACGGACCTACGGCGAGGCCAACAGACAAGCTGGCGATCGCTGCCACGACAACCAATGCGGTGCTTGCAATTCGAATTCGAGATGGAGTTTGTGAACGAGGCATGGCGTTTAATCTGCGCGGCGGTAATCGTCGCCCACGGTTTCAATGAACGTGCACATCGAATTGAGGCGAGAATAAATACGCTCACCCAATCGATCGCGCAGTGTTTCTTGGCCTGGTGTTGTGGGACGCGGAAAAAGGTTGGTCGTGAAAATCGTAGTTCTTTCGCCGTTGTAGCGCTTGCTGATGAGTTCATCTAACACGTCGCGCTCCCAATCGGTTCCACGATTTTTGCCCAGTTCGTCCAAAACCAAAATTGGTACGTCGATGAGTGGCGTCAAAATGCGCTCGGCGGATTCGTTGTCTGCATAGGCAGCGCGCAGCGATGAGAGCAAGTGGGTGAAATCCACGAACCGGCCTTGAATGCCGCGTCGTAAAATCAGACTGCGCAAAATCGCGACAGCCAAATGCGTTTTGCCAGTGCCGCACGGACCGTAGAACAAAAGGCCGCGACCACCGCGCTCGTATTCGTCCACAAATCGGCGAGAAACCTCGAGCAGGTTTTTCTGCGCTTGAAAGATCTGTCCTGCTGCAGGATCGGAGCGGAATTTCGGTCGGAAGCTATCCAACGTCGCGTTTGCCGCTTGTGACGGAATTTGCGCGCGGTTGAACCACTCCACACATTTTAGAAAAGATGAACATTCACAAGGAGTTGCGACTAAATAGCCAATGGCGTCGCGAAAAAATACAACGCCTTGTCCGCCACATTTGGTGCACGGAGGTTGGCAGCTGCATGCTTCGGCGCGAGCGAAATCGCCGTCACCGTGAATGAGGACGCGTTCTCCATTACAGCGGCCACAAGTTCGCATTATTTTTCTCCCAAAGGCATGACCAAATCGGGGCAGCCTGCATAAACCCGGAGCTTCTTCCAGCGCAAGGCTCGACGGATCTCCGGACCTTGCAAAGCAAAGTTGCGCAGCGCCAAATCGACTTCGCGATTTAAATCGCGCTCAACTTCGGACTCCAAATTGTGTTCACTCCACGAAATCACGTACTCACGCAATTTGGCGAGCATTTCCGGAGTAGCCGGATCCAACTTTTTGAGATTTTCAATCACAAGTTGGCACATCGCTTTGAGAGCAGGTGTTTTGGCCGACATTGCCGCTATTTCAAATTGCGAAATTAAATTTTCAAAAACACTAGAAAAATCAGTTGGTTTCGCAATGAATGTAACGGGTGCACCCTGCTGTGAGCGCCGCCAAGTGCTCGCTTCTTCTTCAACCGCTTTGCGCACGTAGTTTAAACCACGCACCGTTTCAGGCGCGTGCTCCATGGCTCGCTCCAGCGCTCGAAGAACAATGTGTAGGGGAATGTGAGCACGTTCCCAGCTCTCAACCAGGGCCACGTCTTTGGCAGACAGCATTAGACCCCGGCCTGAGAGCTCTAAAAAACGTGATTCAACTTGGGCGAGGTAACTCTCGATCACACGTCGAGGTTCTTGACGTTAAGCGCGTTCTCCTCAATGAAGCGGCGACGAGGATCAACCAGATCGCCCATGAGAAGCGCGAAGGTGTCGTTGGCGATTTCGAGTTCGCAGTCTTCAAGTTTCACCTGAAGCAGCGTGCGCAACTCAGGATCCATGGTGGTTTCCCAAAGTTGCTCAGGGTTCATTTCACCAAGACCCTTGTAGCGCTGAACGGTGAGGCCTTTGCGACCTTGAACTTTGAGCTGTTCGAGTAAGTTTGCGAGCGTGCTGGTCGGCGTGAGTTTGTCGCTCGAAACGACATTGACTTCGCCGTTGCCGATGAGATCGCGAATGATGCTGTAGGCGTCCAGGGCTTTCTTCCAGTGGCTGGATTCCAAGACGTCCAAGTTCATTTCGGTGGTTCGCTCGCTGCCGTTCACGCGGGAATAAGCCAAAACGCCATAAGTTTCGGGCTTTTCGTCGAATGTGCGGCGAACTTCAGTGGTAAAGCGAACAGGCAACTCACCGGGGTAAATTTCTTTTAATTTCGCCTCGGTGCGTTTCATGAACGCGATTGCGGCATCGGCGGTCTTGAAATCTTCTTTGGTGGGCGAGGATTCAAGCGCGGCTTCCAAAACGCGTGCATCGCCACGACGCTGACAGTGCTGCAGCTGCGAGAAGTATTCGCTCAAGTGCTGCATCAAGTTTGCCAAAATCTGACCCTGAATTTCGTGCTCGTCGGCCAACTGAATGGTGCAGTTTTGCGACGCAGCTTGAATCAGATAGGCCTCAAGCGCCGCCTCATCTTTAAGGTAGGTGGTCTTCTTGGCCTTGGTCACGCCAAACAGCGGCGGCTGCGCAATGTAAACGTATCCACCCTTAATCAATTCGGGCATTTGCCGGTAGAAGAAGGTGAGGAGCAGTGTACGAATGTGCGAACCGTCGACATCGGCATCGGTCATGATGACGACTTTGTGGTAGCGCAGTTTGCTGATGTCAAAGCCGCTGTTTTCGTCGCTGCCGATCGAAATGCCCGTGCCCAACGCCTTGATAATTGTTGAGATTTCGGCGTTGGAAAGCATGCGATCGGGACGAACGCGTTCGACGTTCAAAATCTTACCACGGAGCGGCAGGATGGCTTGCGTTGCGCGGTCGCGACCTTGCTTGGCGGAACCACCTGCGGAGTTTCCCTCCACGATGAAGATTTCGGCTTTGCTCGGATCTCGCTCTTGGCAGTCAGCCAACTTGCCGGGCAGCGCTGCAGAATCGAGAGCGCCCTTTCGGCGAACCAAATCACGTGCTTTGCGAGCGGCTTCACGCGCGCGCGCGGCGTCGAGCGACTTGGAAATGATGGCTTTCGCTTCAGCCGGGTGCTCTAAAAGCCAGGTGTTGAGCGCGTTTTGAACCGCAGCAGCCACAATGGGTTTAACTTCAGAGGAGACGAGCTTCTCTTTGGTCTGGCTGTTGAATTTGGGATCAGGCGCCTTGACCGAAATGATGGCGGTTAAACCTTCGCGAATGTCTTCGCCCTTGAGCGGATCTTTCATGCCTTTGAGAAGGCCTTCGTTCTGCGCGTAAGTGTTGATGACGCGCGTGAGCGAATCTTTGAAACCGGCCAAGTGGGTGCCGCCGTCGCGGTTGCGAATGTTGTTTGTAAAGCAGTGCAACTCTTCGCGGTACGAGTCGTTCCACTGCATTGCGATTTCGACCTGAATCATGTCGCTCGCGGATTCAAAGTGAATCGGCGGCTTGTGAACGGGCGTGAGCTTGTCATTCAAGAATTCAACAAACGAAGAAATGCCACCTTCGTAGTGGTAGTGGCATTCTTTGTCGTCGTCGCGCTCGTCGATGAGATCGATTTTAACGCCTTTGTTCAAAAACGAGAGTTCGCGCAAACGCTGTGAAAGCACGCTAAAGCTGAACTCGTTTTGACCTTGGGAGTCTTCGTCTGCTGGGCGAATGAAGATTTCGCGGTCAGGCCAAAAACGCAGGAATGTGCCCGTGCGCTTGGTTTCACCGATGCGGGCGATTGGAGCTTCCGGTTCGCCGCGGTGGTAGGTTTGGCGGTAAATGCCGTTTTCGCGGCAGATTTCCAAGACCAGCGTTTCGCTGAGCGCGTTCACGCACGAAATGCCCACGCCGTGCAAACCACCGGAAACTTTGTAGGCGTTGTCGTCGAATTTACCGCCGGCGTGCAGAACAGTCATGATGACTTCGGCGGCGCTTCGACCTTCTTCTTGGTGAATGCCAACCGGAATTCCGCGGCCGTTGTCTTCGATGCTGCAGCTGCCGTCTTGGTACAAACGCACGATAACGCGGTTGCAATAACCCGCGAGCGCTTCATCAATGGCATTGTCGACTGCTTCGTAAACCAACTGGTGCAGACCGGTGCCGTCTTCCGGATCACCGATGTACATGCCAGGGCGCTTGCGGACAGCTTCAAGGCCCTTCAAAACCTTAATGTTATCAGCACCATACGAAGCTGCGCTTTGTGCAATCTGCTCTTCGGTCTTTTCGGACGTGTCTTCGGGTTCAGCAGCTGCTGCGGCCGCTTCCACCTCTTTTTCGTGCGAGGACTCTTCCGAGACGGCTTGCTCGTTTTCCTTTAGCTCTTCGGAATCGCTCATCGCGTCCCTCTTTCTGCAGGCTCAACATAGAGCAAGCGTTGGCCTTCATCGCCTTCGCTGCGCGTCGAAATCTCTTTAGATTCGCTGAGAGCGGTGTGAATGACTCGGCGTTCCGCAGGGCCAAGGCCGTCTAAAATGGCGCGGCGACCACTCTTCTTTACGGCGCGAGCCACGTCGGTTGCGACGGTCGACAGAAGGCGCTGGCGATCCAAGTAGCCGCCGCCCACATCTAAAATGCAGCGGTAATGCGGGCCATCGTGGTTGTTGACGACTTGGCCAACAAGAGTCCCGATAGCAGCAGTGAGGTCCGCGCGGCGCTTGAGCGGAGCAATGTCGCCCTTAAGAAGGAAGATCAGTTGATCGCCCTCTGGCGCACTCGTGTGAACTTGCACGTCAGCGCCCAAACGCTGGAAGAGGCCACGAAGAAAGCGCTCACCTTTTTTTTGCGGATCTTGGTTCATTACGCCTCACTTTTTTGCGGGCAGCACCGTTACGGGCGTTGCCGGGGTCTGTTTAAGCAGCCAGAACTGCTGAAGAATGCCGAGCAAGGTGTTGACGATGATGTAGAGAACGAGGCCGCTCGGTAAGAACAGCATCATCAAAGTCATCATGATCGGCATTACATACATCATGGTTTTCTGCTGAGCGCCCTGCGTTGCCGCGGGGTTGAACTTCATTTGAGCGAGCATGAGCAAGCCCAAAAGAATCGGCAGAATATAATAAGGATCTTGCCTCGAAAGGTCCTGAATCCAGAAGCCGAAATCCGCCTGGTAAAGCTCTACCGCCGAGTAAATGGAGCGATAAAGTGCGAAGTAAATCGGCATCATGATGAGCATGGGCAAGCAACCAGCGAGCGGATTGACGTTGTACTCTTTGTAGAGCGCCATCATTTCTTGCTGCAGTTTGGGCTGGTTGTTTTTGTACTTTTCCTGCAGCTCTTTCATTTTAGGCTGCACAACTCGCATGGAAGCCATGGACTTGTACTGCTTTTGCGTGAGCGGCAGCGTGATGAGCTTGACCACGAGGGTCAGGCCGATGATCGCAAGTCCCCAGTTCGTGAACAGCGAGTGGAACATGCCCAATAGCCAGAGCATGGGCACGCAGATAATGCCGAACCAACCAAAGTCGATGGCGTCGTCCAACTGAGGAGTCAGCGACTTTAAAATGTCGAGCTTCTTTGGGCCCATGAACAGCTTGAAAGTGCGCGTTTCTTTTTGTCCAGCCTCGATTTGGCCGCCTTTTAAATCCATGCGGGCGACGACAAAATCAAAGCCAAACGGAATCTTTTCCGCGCCCAAACCAGCGGAATCGGGACCAACGAAAAATTCGCAGCCTTCACCTTCGTTTTGGTTCGGGATCACCGCGCTCATGAAGTAGCGGTTTTCAACGCCTGTCCAGCCAATGCCATCGGTGAAGCGTGTTGGATCGTCCGGATCGGCCAAGTCGCGACGGATGTTTTCGAGCGGAGAGCGCTCAAAGTCGCTCGAGCGCTTGCAAACGCTTTCAAATCGGTGCAGCGGCGGCACAAACATGGACAAGAAGCCGCTTTGAGAGTCACCGGCATGTTCCGCGCCGCGCGTGAGAATCGAGAGATCGTACGGAACGGCGGATTGTCCTTTGTTTTCAAGCGTAACCGTGACGTCCAAAGTGTACGGCGTTTCGCTCAGAGCGTATCGGCGAGTAACTTCAACTTCGCTCTGTGGATCTTCCCATTTGAGTTCGGTGGCGTTGGCGTCGGTGGAAACTTGAGTGTAATCACCGCGGATTTTGCGACCGGCGAGTTCAAGCTCAATCACGGGTGGCAAGAACTGACCAACGTTGGATTGTCCGGTGAGCTGATCGACAAAA
>JAZUEA010000209.1:0-5400 GCA_045639945.1 Myxococcota bacterium | reverse complement strand
CGTAAATCTCGAGCAGCGCTTCTCGATAGAATTCGCGCTCTTCTTGAGAGGATCTGGATTTCTCTTCGAGAAGCTGCGCCGCCGCGTGAAAGTGCTTAAATGCCGCGGCTTTGTCGCCGGCGTCCAAGGCGATTTCGGCAGCCATCAAGTTGTATTCAACGCCGCGCTCGTCGTGGCCTGCTGCAAAGTGGTGTGCCAGCAAGATGATGCGGTCGCGCTCCAGATCGGAACGTTTTTCCATAATTTCGGCCGCTTTCACGTGTGTGATGCGAGCGATTTCTGGATCGATTTCGTTTTTAAGTGTTTCGGCGATGCGTGCGTGGCTGAAGGCGATTTCGGTTCGGCCTACTGGACGAAGGATTTGGTGAACGTAGAGTTTGTCGAGTTCTGGGCGAAGAGCTTCTTCGGCGAGTCCGGAAAGCTGTTGCAAAGCAACCGAGTCGAATGTGCCACCCAAAATCGCCGCGGCGCGCAAAACTTGCTGCGTTGTTTTCGGCAAATTTCGAACGCGGCGCATGATCGTGTCAGCCAGGTGACCGGAAGCTTCTATTTGAAGCAGGTCAGGCGTGAGTGAACCTTGCAAGCTGCCTAAATCGGAAAGCGTTCTCAGAACTTCGCCGATATAAAAGGCGTTTCCGCCAGTGTGGTGGAAGAGCGCGTGAATGAAGTCGTCGGGCACATCGCGGTTGGGCAACGTGGCTTCGACCAATTCGCGCACGCTGCTTTCGCTAAACGGCTCAATGACAAGGCGATTCGAAAGACCTGTATCGAGCAGCTCCAAAATAGGGCTGTTCGACGGAAGCTCATCGATGCGGTAGGCGAGCAAAAATCCGATGGGCAGGTTTCGACATTCTCGGGCAATGCGGTTCAAACAGCGCAAGCTTGGTGTGTCGGCCCAGTGCACATCGTCCAGCACAAAAAGCAGTGGCCGTTCGGTGCACATGTAGCACAGCCAGCGTTCAATGCAGGCGAAGCGCTCGTCGCTGAGTTGTTCCAGGCTGTCGTTGGCGTCGTATTCGTGCTCTTGATTGCAGCAGGCGTTGAGCGGGGAAAAGTCAGTTAACAAGCGAGCTTGAATCGGCAAGAACGCTGAAAGGCGCACTACGCCGTTGTTGTACTCGCTTTTGTTGATGAGCGGGATGCTCTCGCCCACGGCGTCGCCGATGAGTGAAAACGGTGCCGTGAGGTGCTCGTGGCCAACAGCTTTAAGCACACGAATGCCGCGAACCTGTGCTTCGAGCGTGGCTTCTTCGAGAATTCGGCTTTTGCCGATGCCTGGCTGAGCTGCGAGTTGCGTAAAGAATGGTTGCGAACGATAGCCTCGTCGACGAGTCAAGCCATCGAGATCGCGAATGAGTGTGCGCAAAACATAATCGCGACCAATCAAACGCGGCGTGTAGAGCACGCTCCTGCGCTGTGTTGCCGATGCAACCGCCACCGTTCGACCGAGCAGGGCAGCCAGCTCAACCGCAATGTCGCTGCACGACGCGTATCGCTGCGCCGGATCTTTTTTGAGGCACACATTGATAATGTGAATGAGTGCGCCTGGCAGATCGCTGCGTAATTCTTTGAGCGGCGGTGGTTGACGGTGCAGGTGACCTTCTAAAATGTCAGCGATTTCACCGCGAAACGGACAGATGCCGGTCAAAAGCTCGTACATGATGACGCCCAACGCGTAAATGTCGGACGCAGGCGTCATGGCACCTGGCTTGAGCAATTCCGGCGCGATGTAAGCCGGTGTGCCGCGCAATTTTCCGTCGTTGAACGCGCCCACTGGCGTCATTAAGCCCAAATCCAGCAACACCAAACGGCCGTTCGGTGAAATCACAAAATTGTTGGGCTTTAAGTCGCGGTGCACAAACCCACGATCGTGAACGAACGACAGAATGATGAGCATCTGCTCAAAAATCTGTAAAACCTGAGGAATTTCAAGGCCTACCACGTGCGAGAGCATCGTGCCCTCAATGAGCTCCATGGTAAAAAATGGCACGTTCCCGTCTTGGTCTAGTTCGTACGCTTTAGGAATGTTTGGGTGGACAAAGGCTTTAAGTCGGCGAAATTCTTCACGAAAAAGAAGTGAGTAGGCAGGTCGTTGTGCAAGTAACTGAGAGAGACGTTTTAGAGCAATTGCTTCACCTGTTTGCGGGTCAATGGCGCGATAAACCGCACCCATGCCGCCTTCGGCAATGCAATCTTCTATCTCGTAACTCCCAATTTTCATAGACGTTCTATCTCATTCTTGAAAGTTCGTGAATATTGGCACAAGCTGCTTTGAAAGGCGAGTTTTTAGCTGTGTTAGAAATTAATGTTTGATTCGAATTTGCGATCCAGGTGCTCTTTGAATCGCAAGCCGTGTGCGCCTTCGTGAATGCGGCGGTACATCGCCAGGTATTTCAACACTTTTTTGGTGTACTCGCGCGCTTCGTCGTAGGGAATTTCTTCGATAAATTCGTCGAGTGGCAAATCTCCCTTGAGGGACAACCAAACCGCCACTCGGTGCGGACCTGCGTTGTAACTTGCAATCGCGAGTGGCAGTTGACCGTGAAACTTTTTGACAAGCTCGCTCACGTACCAAGCCGCCATTGGCAAAATGATTTCCGGCTCAAAAAGCTGCGACGATCCAAAATCGCGAAGCCCAACTTTGTCCGCAATGAGACCACCGGTTTGCTGCATGAATTGCATGAGTCCGCGCGCGCCCGCGTGGCTGATTGCCCAAGGATTGTAGGCAGATTCCGCCGTCATAAACGCCCAGAGCAAGTAGGGATCGAGACCAACGCGTTTGGCCTCGCGCGTGAGTTGCGCTTCAAAGGCTTTGGGATAAAACGATTGCCAGTCCGCAGTTGGCTTTTGTTCTGGCGCGCCTGAAAGCCGCTCGTTTCCCTGCAGCAATCGGCGGTACGCGTAAAAATCGCCTAAACTTCGGTAGATCGGCTTGAGCTCGTTTTGCAGTGCCTCTGCTTTGGGACCCAAAAACGCACGGCGTATTTTTGCTGGAATCGCGGTGTTTTTTTTCGGAAGCGCCGAACCCCATTCAAACGACCGATTTTCCGGCTTTCTGTTGTCAACGTAAGTGTTCGGCGAGTACGCGGTCGCTCGCTGGCGCAGCGCTGTCAGCAAAACCGCAGATTCACGCAGCGTTTTGAATGTGAGCAAATCCTCACCCAGTGCGCTGAGTTCGGCTGCCTGCGCAAATTGCGGAAACGCCTGACCATATCTGCGAGCCATGTTGTCCAAAGCGCGTGGTGCATCGATATTTGTGTAACCTTGCCCCAACGGTTCGTGGCGATCTTCCGCAAGTCCGAGCCGCCATTCCGCGAGATAGGCGTAAAAACTGGTGGGCCAACGTTGAATCACGTCGCGAAAAAGCTTCTGAGCTTCGTCGGTCAACCCACGCTTCGCCTTGATTCGAGCCAGCCAATACGTTGCTCGATCGCGCGCACCCACGCCTTTTGAATGCCGCGTAAACGCCTTGTCCGCTTCCATGAGGCGATTCATTCGATAATCGAGCCACGCCTGAAGTCGGTAGGGAAGACCTTTGCGCTTAATTTCCTTCGCGATTTCGTCGGCTTTTGCGTACGCGCCTTGATCAAAATAATAAACCGCGAGCTTTTGATTTTTTTCGAGTTTGCTAACCGTGCCCAGACTTTTTGCTAATGCTTCTGCACCTTTATCAACTTCACCTTGTCTCGAATAAACTTCGGACAGCCATTTCCAAGCGCTTTTTTGAAACGCCGGCGTGGCATCTGCGGTCATGGGCAAAAGAGTGTCGAGTGCTGCGGAAAATTGCTCGTCCAAATATTGAACGCGACCCAATTGGATCTGCGATTGTTTTCGAAGTTTAGCCGGCGCTTTCGAATTTTCCTTGATACTCCGAAAGATAGCCGCTGCTTCGTTGTAATACTTGCGACGTCGCAAATCATCGGCGTGTGCATATTGCTCGTTAAACGAGAACTTCGCCGGCGGTTGGCCTTGCGCCTCAAGTTGTGCGTTGGCGGCCTTTGCGCTTTTTGCCAGCGGATCAGAGGGCCAAGCCAGCTCAATCTTGCGATACGCCTCTGCAGCTTTGGCGCGGTGATTTAAAGTCTGCTCAAACTCACCAAGCGCCCAATAGGCCGACGGCTGCGACGGATAATCCGGATAAGTTTTCAGTGCTTGCGCGATTTGTGCCGGTGCAGTTTTTCGACCAAGCGCAATCGCGCAATCTGCCAATCGAAACTTTGCGCGATGCTTCCAAACCGAGTTTGTGATTGCCTTGTATCGCTTTTCGGCTTGAGCGTAAGCGCCCAAATGAAAAAGCGATTCCGCCGCGTAAAAATCGCGCACGTCGGTAATCGCAATGTCATCGGCCGCATCAAAATCCGCAAATGCGCCGCGATAATCACCCGAGCGAAACCGCTTTAAACCGCGAAGCATGTGCAGCAAACCTTGAGTTCTCGGCGTTTGTGCCGTCGCTAATTGCGATTCCACGAATGATTCCGGTGACTTCGCAATGCGAGCTTCGAGCACAACGTCTTCGATCGGATCGAGTTGAACTTCTGGCCAAGGCGTTGATGCGTGTGCGGTTGTAAAAAAGGAGAGGATGAAAAACGGCAGGGCGGTTAGGCGCATAGCGGCTCGCGGAAAGGATCAGCGGGGCATGGACGTATCAACAGCGTTGTTTTCTTCGACCCAACGGCGCGTGAGGTAAACTTCAGCTTCGCCCAATTTGGTCGGAGTGGTCAATTTCACCGGAACGCGGTGTTCGTCGGTTGAAATCCAAGCGGTGCCACGGTCGGGAGATTCCTCAAGCTGCTTTTCGCGAATGAAACCACCTGTCACCTGAGCGCTCACGTCAATGCGCAACGCTTCAATGTAACCTTGCGGAATCCAAACCTTTTCCTTCTTGCCAACCTTGGCGGTCACCAAGCGCTCGCGACGGCTGTCCCAAATGTAGAACTCGAACTTCATGCCGGGTTCCAAATCCATGCGGCGAATCGCGTAAACAGCGGTCAAGGGATCGAAAACATTGGGCGCCGTCTTGAAGCTACGATCGAACGTCTTCTTGTCGCGAACGCGCTTTGGGCTCACCACCTTCTTGACCTGATCGCAAGTGGCTTTGTCGTCGCTCGACATCTTGTTTTCGCGGATGTAGAAAGAGCTGTCGTGCGGCAAGAAAGTGCGCGTGTCGGCGTTCACAATCATCTTGTCGTTGATTGTGTAGAACTTGTTCAAAAAGTCGCTGGACTGAATCGTTGCAGCAAAAGGCACCAAATCTTTGCCGCCCACGTTTGTACGCGAGCCCACGGCAAGAGTGGCTTGACCCGCAACGGTGTTGAACATCTTGATTTCGTAAGCTAAACGCTCGCCTTCCGGGAACGGTGCAGCGCCCAACGCCGGCATGGGAGCAATTTCACGCTTCGG
>JAZUEA010000208.1:0-5408 GCA_045639945.1 Myxococcota bacterium | reverse complement strand
ACAGTTGGCGTTGGTTTTTGCAAAGGCGAGGCGTATTGCTTGCAGCAATTTGTGCACGGCATTTCGCTGTCGGCGTTTTTGCGAGCGATGCGTGAGTTGCAAATGCCGGTGCCGTCGTGGCTTTGTTGCGCAGTGGGCTTGGACATTGCGTCGGCGTTGCACCAAGCCGCGACGTTGCGATTTGACGATGCGCCCATTGTTCACCGCGATTTGCATCCCGGAAACGTGATTTTGGGATTCGACGGCCACACGCGCGTGACGAATTTTGGTTTTGCGCTGCGTGATCCGCGAAAGCAGCCGAGTATTTTGGCGTACACAGCACCGGAAGTTTTTGCGCACGAGCCACCGTCGCCCAAGGTGGATCAATTTGCGTTGGGTGCGATTCTCTACGAAATGCTGACTGGATTTGTGTGTTTTGCGCGCCGCACCGCAGAAGAAACGCTGTACGCGCTGCAAACGGGCGACATTGCTCCCATTGAGAGTTTGCGACCGGATGCGCCCAGTCGATTGGTTGCGGTGATCATGCGTTGCATTTCGCCTGATCCGCGCGACCGATTTGAATCACCAGCCGCATTGCATCAGGCGCTTCAAGAAACGGATTGTCTGCACACCAGTCCGGCGCCGCAAATTGCGGAGCTTTGCATCAAGATCTTCGGATCGGTTCGAACCATGGAACGCGGTGCGCTCGCGTTTTTGCTGGAAGCGTGTCGCGAAGGCATGAAGAACGCGTAACTCAAGGCGCGGACAATAAAAAAGCCACTTCACTCAAATCGGGCGAAGTGGCTTTTGATTTTGAAGCTCAAAATCAGCGGCGACCTTTGCGGCCTTGAGCTGTGTCTTGCGGATCGGCGGTGCCATCGCGAAGTGCTTTGGCGCGCTTAGCCACGGTTTTCACGACGCGAATTTCTTCTTCGGTGAGAGCGCGGAATTTGCCCGCCGGCAAGCCACGGTCCAACACCAGGTTGGCGAATTCGATGCGGCGCAGACGAATGACTTTGTGGCCAATGCTTTCGAGCAAGCGCTTGACCAGGTGGTTGCGGCCTTCGCTCACGCAAACTTCGACCCACGCGTTGTGATCGGAAGTTTTAGGACCAGCTTTGTCGCAGATTTCAATGCTCTGAACGACTGCGAGGCCGTCTTCCAAAATGACGCCATCGCGCAATTTGTCGAGTTCCTGCGGAGTCGGAATGCCTTGAACTTTGGCGATGTAGGTTTTTTGTACGCCGCCAGCCGGGTGCGTCAAAGCGACAGAGAGATCGCCGTCGTTGGTCAAAAGCAGCAAACCTTCGGCGTCGAAATCGAGGCGGCCAACAGGGAAAACTCGCTCCGGCACTTGAACCAGGTCCAGCACTGTTTGGCGATCAAATTCGTCCTTCGCAGTGGTCACGACGCCAGCGGGCTTGTTCAAAACGTAGTAAGCCCACGATTTCGGCAGCTCGATTTTTTGGCCATCGACCGCAATGACGTCATGCTTCAAATCTGCCGTGGTGCCGAGTGTGGTGACCGTCACGCCGTTCACCGAAACGTGGCCATCAACGATGAGTTGCTCAGCCTTGCGACGACTCGCGATGCCGGCTTGCGCAATCAATTTTTGAAGTCGTTCTTGTGCCATTAGGCGTTTTCCTTTTTGGATTCAGGCGTTTCAACGGGAACAAGGTCATGAATCGCGTTGGTGCGCACGCGCTTGATGAGCGACACAATCACCCAAACAAGGCCGAGCGTCATGAACGGCATAGACAAGTATTGTCCCATTGTAAAAATGGACTCGTCCGCGCTCAACGTCTGGTATTCCTTGAAAAATTCAACGCTGAAGCGGGCAGAGAAGTAGAGCAGCAAGAACAAGCCACCCATCAAACCAAGCGGGCGCTCTTCTTTCTTGGCAATTTTATCCACGAGTACGAGGATGCCCAAAATCAACAGACCCATGGTGAATTCGTAGAGCTGAGAAGGGTGACGCCAAGGCACCAACTCGAAACTCACGCATTTGTCGTTGATCATGCCGCAAACATCAGACGCAGCCGTTTCGCACGATTCTTTGCACACGCGCAGCAAGTTGCGGTCGTAACGCGGGAACTTCACCTTGATCGGTCCATCGGTGATGCGTCCCACGATTTCTGAGTTCATGAAGTTGCCCATTCGCACAAAGGCGGCGGCAAAGGCGGCAGAGAATGAGAAGCGGTCGATAATTTCCAAAATCCGCAATTTGTTGATTTTGGAGAAAATAATGAGTGCGAGAATTAAGCCGATGGTCGCGCCGTGGCTCGCGAGTCCGCCTTCCCAGAAATAGAGAATCGTAATTGGATCGCTTAAGTAGCGCTCTGGTTCATAAAACAGGCAGTGTCCCAAGCGCGAGCCCACGATGGTTGCGACAACGCCCCAAACCAAGAAGCTTTCGCGGATTTCTTTGGCGATGCCACCTCGCTTGGTCTGCCAAAGCCACAGCCAGTAGGCGCCTAACAGGGCGAACGCGAACAAAATGCCGTAGTAGCGAATGCCGCGCGAGCCGATAAAGAAGAGATTTGGATCGATATTCCAGACAAACACTGGGAGACCTCGTGAAAAGTGAGTTTGCTGCGAGAGCAGCTTAAAACCGGTGAGTTAGTTCGCGGATTTTTCGGCGTCGCTGTCTGCGGCAACGGGTTTAGCCGGCGTCGTGTCCGTGTTCGGCGTTTGAGCGACTTCTGCTGGTTTTCCGTCGACAGAGTTGTGGCCGAGCCATTTCTTCATGGAAAGTGTTGCGCCCGAAAGCGAAGAAATTGCGTCGAACATGCTTGTCGGCAAGAGCGCGCGCATTGTGGGCGTTATTTTTACCAACCCCGGACCCGCGATGAGTGTTTGACCGCGCAAAAACGGCTTGTACGCCATTTCGACCGCGCTTTCCGGTGTCAAGAACGGTGTAAACAACGGCGCCTTTGCACCTTCGAACATGCCGGTGTCCACGTAACCTGGGCAGAACGAAGAAATTTGCACGTTGTGACCCTCTGCTTTCATTTCGAGTCGCAGAGATTCCGCTAAACCTAACAATCCCCATTTGCTCGCCGTGTAGGCCGCCATGTACGGCACGCCCAAAAACGCCGATGCAGACGCGACAAAGAGCATGGCGCCTTGCTCGTTTTGAGAAAGTGCCGGCAAAAACGCGTGCGCCACGTACATTGCGCCTTTGAGATTCACATCGAGCACGTTAGCTGATTTTTCGATGGGCACATCATCAAATGCGCCACCTTGAACTGTGCCTGCATTGTTGATGACCAAATCGATGCGGTGATGTGAATCCAAAATCTCGGAAGCGGCTTTGTGAATGGCTTCGTTATTTGAAACATCCACACGCATTGCCGTCGCGTCGAGACCATTTGCGCGGAGCTCTTCCGCGAGTGTCTCCACGCGTTCACTGCGCGCCAAAAGCACAACGCGTGCGCCGTCGGTCGCTAATTTTCGAGCCCAAACAGCACCCATGCCGCTTGAAGCGCCTGTAATAACAGCGACTTTTCCGGCGACCTGAATGCCCGCTCGCTTTTGAAGAATGTGAGAAATCTGTTTCTGGAAAAGCGCTTTGAACATACTTTTTGCCTCCGCCGCTTTTGAAAACGCGGAAGGTAAATAAGCCGGCGACGAGACTCAATAGAGAATTTGATTTTTTCTTGTCGCCAAAGTTGTTGGGTGTTTAGGAAAGTTGAGAATTTAGGTGTGATTTAGCAGCGTGGCGACAAATCGGACGGTGGAGCCGTGTTGAGTTGCGCGAGCATTTCGCTGAGCTGCTGCTCGTTGCTTAGGCGATTCCACCAATAACGTACAAACACGAAAGCGATGATCGCCGAAAGCGTGTCGGAGATTGGGAAAGCGAGCCAAAGGCCGTCCAGCTCGGTCAGACCGAACAACGGCGCAACGTGCGGCATCAAGAAGAAAAGCGGCGTTAAAATCAACATTTGGCGCAGCAAACTCAAGAGCAGCGAAATAAACGGCTTGCCAATCGACTGGAACAGCGCAGTTCCCATCATTTGGAACGCAATCACGATGACCATTGAGTTGAACATGCGCAACGCGGGCGTCGCCATTTCTAAGAGCTCGTTGTTGTCGCTGAAAATTTCAATGATTTCGCGAGCAAAGATCATGCACGCCGCCCAAGAGACAACAGAATAGAGCGTCGCTCCAATGGTTGCGTATTTATAAAGTCCCTTTACGCGGTCGTATTTTTTGGCGCCGTAGTTGTAACCAAGCAGCGGCTGCGCACCTTGGGACACGCCAAACATGGGCATGAGCAGCATGGTGTTTGCGCTCATCAACACCGAAATCGTAGAGACTGCCATGTCGCCGCCGTGTTCGTAAAGTCCTCGGTTTAACACGGCATTGATCAAGCTGTTCGCCACATTCATGATGAATTGCGGCAAACCTAACAGCAAAAACGGTCCAATGATGTTGCGCCAATCCAGCCGGAAATTGCGCTTGTGAAACTTGATCGTGCTCCAGGGCGACAAAAAGTACAGCACAACATAAGTTGCGCTCACGAACATGGCGATCACGGTTGCCCACGCAGCGCCGTTCACACCCCAGCCAAAGCCCATCACAAACAGCGCATCCAAGGCAATGTTAACGGCCGTGCCTAAAAGCTGCGTCGACATTGCCACCGTTGGATGGCCGTCACTTCGAATGAAGTGGTTCATGCCATGGCTGACAGACGAGATCGGACTGCCGATCAAAACGATCTGCGTGTAAGATCGAGCCATGTCTAGCGTGCCTTCGCTTGCACCCACCTGAATCAAAATCGGATCCAGCACAAACCACAGGCCGATAGACATTAAGATTGGGATCACGAAGAGCAGCAAAGCACCGTTTGCAAAAATGTGCTCCGCTTCATCCACTTTGCCTTCACCCATTCGAATGGAAAACAAAGTGTTCGCACCAAAGCCAATGATCACAGAGCTGGCGCCAGTGAGCATTGCGAGTGGAAAGTTCAGGGTAATTGCCGCCAACCCCAGCGGGCCAACTGCCTGACCTACAAAGATTCGATCTACAATATTGTAGGCTGCACTCACCACCATGCCCACAATCGCGGGAAGTGAGAAGCGTACAAGTAGCGAGATCAGGCTCTCGGTACCCATGGCGGCTGAGTTTTGCCGACCGCGAGTATCAGACATCGTCACTTCCTTTCAGCAAAACGAATCGCAACTGTCGAACGACAGCTTGTTTAGGAACGAAACAATCTGCAAACGAGTACTCGTTCAATCGATCGTCATCTTGGAGAGTTGATCAATGATCTGTTCCAGCTTGGTGTATTGATCCAACTGGCGCTGAAATGCGTCGGTGTCGCTCACACGAAGGTGCGCGAGGCATTCGCTCTCAACCGTTGTCAGTTCGGTTTCGCGTGATTTCAACTCGAAGTAGGTCTGCTGGCACTTCACACACCAGGCAAA
>JAZUEA010000207.1:0-3476 GCA_045639945.1 Myxococcota bacterium | reverse complement strand
AAAGATGAGGATTTGGAACCGCGTAAACGCGCCGAGCGACTCTTTACCGAAGGCGAATTCACCAAAGCGGCTGAGTTGTTTTTGGAGTTCAACAACTACAAGCGCGCTGCTCAAGCCTACGTGGCCGCCAACGACGTTTCCAAAGCGGTTGAAGCCTATCGAAAAGGAAAATTCTTTAAGCAAGCCGCGCAGTTATGTGTAAAAAGCCATCTCTTTGATCGCGCCGCTGAGCTCTACGCCGAAGCTGGACAATTCGGCATGGCTGAAGAAATGCGCCATCGTGATCACCAATTCTTTGCGACGACCACGTTTGGCAAATTCCGAATGGACGAGGCGGGCGAAGAGAGCGAGCGTCCGTCTTTGGTTACTGATCCAGATCTTCCGCGCCGTGTCTTCTGCGAAGAAGATCAACGAAATCCGACAGTTCCAGGTTTAATGAAGGTCTGCGACGCGCTTGCCAAAGATCTCACGCGCTACGTGTTTGTCATGCAGCACGGCGACATCAACTCGCAAATTCGCGAAGCATACGGCGTTGAAAATGAGCTTAGAATCGGCCAGCGTCGCAAAGCGAATATGCAGATTAAATTGCCCAAGCGAACAAAAAAGAAGTGATTTTAAGAAGTTAAGCGCGGTGGGTAAAAAAAGTCCCAGCAAATAGCGGGTAAAAAAAGACTCAGTAGATCGTGGGCAGGTTGCCCTTGATGAGCGACTTTAAGAAATTGATGTAACGGCGGCGCATGCTTCGATCGCGGAACACGACGTAGTGGTCGCCGTCTTCGGATTGTGCAAACCCTGCGGCAGCTTGGCCGTTTGCCACGTTTCGGGAAATCGGTGGTGTGGCTCCGCATGGAACGGTCGTAAATTCATACGCATCAATTGGTTTTAGCACTTCGCCCACAATGGGAACGTGACCTGCGGCCGCGAGTGCAAGCGCCGTTTCTGGCGGCGTGTACAAATCTTCTAAGCCAGAAGTCATAAAAATGCTTTTAGGCACAAAACCTTCTTTGGGCTCTGCAAACCAAAAACGCGCGTAGTTAATCGCGTCGCCCGGCTCAATGAAGGTTTGCAGCAGCATGAGCGCAGGATTCCAGCGATCCAACTTTTCGGCACCCATGCCAAGTGCGAGCGAAATCCAGGCGCCAATGTCGACCGGGCTCTTTTTTTGTTCCAAGCTGATGGCCAAGTCCGCGCCTGAGCCCGACAAAACGCCGCCGCGAATCGTGGGTTCAACCGCCAAAAAGAGCGGACCGTTCAAACCGCCCTGCGAATGGCCCATAAAAAATACATTTTCGGGATCAAGCTTAACTTCTGTTCCAGTGTGGGTTTTCTCGGCTGGAATCGTGAAATTTCGAGCGAGTCGCATCAGCGAAACCAAGTCGAGTGCGGATTGTCGCAAGTTGTCACGTGCCGCAATCGGGTTGGTAAAATTGAAAAAGAGCAGAGAAACGCAGCTGGAATAATCGCCGTTTGTGCAATTTGCGCGCGTGCCGTGGTGAATCTGATCCATGCTCAGTACGGCCATTTTTTGAGCGGCGCAAAAGTCAGCGACCTCGTTAGAAATAAAACTTAAATAATTTCCACCGGTTCCGTGCGCAAAGATGACAACGGGCCAGCCATTTTCTGGCATTTCACCAAGCGGTAGTGAAAGTCCAAATCGCAGAGTTTCGTAACCCGAAACAATCGGTTCACCGGCTTCATCAAAGCGAATGCCGCCGTCGCCGCGTTTGTTGTACGGAATTTCGCCTTGCTGAAAACGCGGTGCTTCGTACGTGCCGGTGTAAAGTTCGAACGGGTCAGGTCTACCTTCGCGCTCGCCTTTGTCTTCAACCGTAATGATTTCGGGCGATTGCAGCGTAAACAAGTAATCGCGCAGTTTGAAAAGCTCGCTCGATGGATCCGATGTTGTAAACACGCTTGCGGTCGCGATTTTCGGTGGATTGCTCTGTGTTGAGAGCCAATTGCGAAGTGGCGCGTGCAAATCCCAAGCTTTGCCCAAAACGCCGTCCGGTCGCGTCTCAGAAAGTGTTTTTTCAAAGTTTTCCGAAGGGTTGGCCGCAGCAGTTGTGAGAATCAATGCATGCTTTGTGTTGGGACGTAGCGTAAAACCTTCGACCAACCGAACCGCCAAGGTGTGTTTCGCGAGAAGCTGCGTAGGCTCTTCAATTTCGCGGATAATAATCGGGTAAGTCGAGCCACGAGAAGGGGAATCTGGATCGATGTCCACAATTTGGAGCGTGCTTGTAGGCTCAATCGATTCCGCTGACGTGGGCAGATTGTGCGCTGGACCATCAAGCCGCAAATACATTGTGGCCGATGTGCCGAAGCCTTCGGTTTCAGCCTCCAAATCCTCAAGAATTACGCGAGCCAAGCTCTTGCGTAACGTCCCGTCAAATAAACGCAAATCGAGCGCGCCCTGGCTGTTTCGATATAAATCACTCGGCCATGGAATTGCACCCAGCGGCGTTTGGGGCGCGTCTTCCGAAAGCTCAAAAAGCGCCGTTGAAAGTTCCACGGCTGGCGTACCTGAATCGCTACCCTCATCAAAGTGCGTTGCTGCGTCGTTTGTGTTTATGTCGGGCTTTGAATTGTCGTCGTCATCGTCGCAGGCAAAAAGACATGCCGCAAGACCAAGGAGGAATGCGTATTTCATAAGGATTTTAAAAGGTTGGAGGAGTTAAAGATTAGTTGCAGAGCGCCTGACAGCGGTTTTCGTCACCGTAAATTTGGCGACATTTGTTGAGACAATTTTTGTCGGCCGACTCCAAATAAATCTGACGCATCGCGCAGCCACTGCGGCATTTTTCCGGCGTCAGCAGCAATTCAGTGAGGCAAACGTCAAAGCAAGTCTCGCTGTCGAGCTGATTTACTGCGGCCAATTCTTCCATGGTCATGCCTTCAGGCGCAACTGGAATGCCGCCATTTTCCTCTTTATTTGCAGGCTCTGGCGGCCTTGGAAGCGGGGCCGGCTCTGGCTTTGGCTCTGAGCAAATCTGGTCGCAACGCGCTTCATCGCCGTACGTATCGAAGCAATCTTTGCGGCATTCGCGCTCAGTTGGTTCGAAAGCATGCTCTTTGGACGCGCAGCCTTCACGGCAGGTTTCTTGTTCCGCGCCGTATTCCGAAACGCAATTCTTAAAACACTCGAGCGATTCTAACTCGTCAAAATTTAACGGTTTCCCGTCTTTTTTTTGCCCCCGATGCTTTTCTGGAGGTGTCGGCTTGGCGGGATGCTCAGGATGTGCGGGATGCTCAGGCTTCTTAGCGTCTTTTTCGGCCTTCTTAGCGTCTTTTTCAGGCTTCTTAGCGTCTTTTTCGGCCTTCTTAGCGTCTTTTTCGGCCTTCTTTGCGTCTTTTTCGGCCTTCTTTGCGTCTTTTTCGGCCCTCTTATCTGTTTGCACGTCTGTTTCAGCGTTGCCGTGGTTTGGTTTGGCTTGAGCAAGAGGAGAGAAGGCAAGCAACAATGCGGCAAGGAAGAG
>JAZUEA010000206.1:0-5244 GCA_045639945.1 Myxococcota bacterium | reverse complement strand
AGAGAAGCCACTCATAACGATCGATGGCTTTCTCCATACATTTGTGGTCGTGATGATGTAGCAGATGTCTTCACTTTAAGCGATCAATTGACTGATAAAACCCAAACTTTGAAGCTCAACTCTCAGATGGTGGTTTGTACCCCATGAAAAATCTCATTCTCTTTGGTCTTACATCGCTTTTTGCATTCTCGTTTGCTGGTTGCGACGTAGATGATGACGATGATGATGCATCGGTTCAGGTTGAAGGTGACTTCAAAGACTGCAACGTGAATGCATACTGCGCTTACAAAAAGTGTTTAAGTGGCTGTAACGGCAACAGTAAGTGTGAAGTGAAGTGTGGAAACAACGATGTCGCTTACTGTTTGCATGTTTTAAATGGCACAGAGCAGCTTGATTTGTCGCTGCAATGCCCAAGTTACGGTGCAGATTGTTATGTTGAAGATTACTGCGACTATTTAGAGTGCAGTGATCGATGCTCCTCAAGTGATGATGGCTGTTTTAGCAGCTGCATTACACAAGATGTGATTGCATGTATGGATCTTCCTTCTGCAGAAGTTGCAGAGTTAATGGATGAATGCGGCTGGCAGCAGGATTAAGTAAGACTGAACTCTACAGAACGCTTCTATCTCGAATACATGATTTCCACTCTTTTATGCATAAGTAATCCTTTTCCACTTCAAAGCAGGCCTAATCAATCGCTGAAGAGGCAAAAATAGAAACCATGATCGACTTTTCAGTTGAAGAACAAGAGCATCTCTACGAGATCAAGAATCACTTGCATCAAAATCCAGAGCCTTCTTGGAAAGAGTATGACACAACCGCTTACTTGAAGGCTCAAATGCTGGCTCTGCCTGGCATTGAATTGGTTCAGACCAAGCTTCAAACCGGTTTTGTTGCACTTCTTCGCGGCGGAAAACCTGGCTCTACGGTTGCATTAAGAACAGATATCGATGCGATTCCCATGGTTGAAGAATGGCAATCGCCCATCATGAGCCAAAGAGAGGGTTTTGCGCACGGTTGTGGCCATGACTTTCACGCAACCGCAATGATTGGCGCTGCAACTTTACTTTCCCATGAGCGAGAAAACCTTTCTGGCAATGTGATTTTTATCTTTCAGCCCGCAGAAGAGACAACCAATGGCGCGAAAGAGGTCATTGCAGAAGGCATTTTTGAAACATTCGGCGTGAAAAGTATCTTTGGCCTTCACACCCGGCCTGAAGTTGAAACAGGAAAAGTCGTTGTTCAAGCCGGTCCGATGATGGCTGCCAAGGTGAACTTCAATATCACCATTCACGGCGTGGGTGGCCATGGATCAATGCCTCATAAGTGTGTTGATCCAATCCTTTGTGGCGCCGCAATTGTCCAAAACGTGCTCACGATTCCCTCTCGCAACATCGATCCTTTGCAAGCCATCGTGTTGTCTATCTGTTCTTTCCACGGAGGAACGCCAGAAAACTTGATTGTTGACAAAGTTGAGCTCACAGGAAGCCTGCGTTACTTGGAACCAAGCGTTGGTGAGCGCGCAATGCAGCGGTTGCGCACCGTGATCGACTCTACTGCCGCAACATTTGAGTGTTCTGCGGATTTGACAATCGTTGAATCCGTTCACTCTGTGCTGAATGCAAGCGAACTCTTGCCCATTGCAACCAAAGCGGCGACGTCTGCGCTTGGTCCAGCCTCGATTGTGACCAGTGATCCGGCACTCGCCACCGAGGACTTTGCAGAATACATGCAAAAAGTGCCGGGTTTCTTCTACTGGTTGGGTACTCGCGCCAAAGGTGAGGCTTGTTACTCCTGGCACAACACAAAATTCCACACAGATGACGCTGCCTTGCCCGGAGCAGCGCGACTGATGGCGCAAAGTGCCCTTGTCTCACTTCAAAACCTCTAGTTCCCTTCTCTAAAATTCTTCTTTCCGCAACCGGACCAAAACTTCTTTTCGCGAATGAAGTCTTGGTCTGCACTTCGACCAAAGTTTTTTTTCGAATAAATCTTCTGTCCTGAACCAGGACAGCATTTTCTTCGGCGAATAAATATTCGTCTGGAACCCAGACAAGACTTTTTATCCGAATAAATTGTCTGTCTGCGTCCAGGACAGACCTTCATCACGCGATAAAAGTCGTGTTTGATACAAGACAAGCAATTTTATTTTTTGAAAAAACCGTTTCCTGAACGAGGACAGAACATTTTTTCAAATAAATCTTCTTTCCGTGATCAGGACAAAGGATTTATTTTCAAAAAAACGGACTTTCCCGCGAAAAGTTGATTTTCTTAGCGCAAAAAAAGGCCTGTCTCGGCGTAAAGCGAGTTTTTTTTGATACAAAAGAAGTGTTTTCTAGAGGTGGGAAGGCAGGAGTTTTGATCACTCGCCCAGGAAGAAGACCTTGATACTGTGCAAGATCTTGGAAAGGCCGCTCCGTTCGGGCTCTTTCTGGCGAATTGGTTGGTCACCAGAAAGCGATCGAAGTTCTTCAAAGAGCTCTTTTTCGCGAGGAGAGAGTTTTTTGGGCGTAGAAGCTTGGATTGTTGCGAGCAAACCGCCGTGAGTCCCCTGCAAGTTGGTCAATCCCTTGCCACGAAGACGGAAGACTTTGCCGGAATCTGTGCCCGCTGGGACCTTGAGCTTCGCTTGTCCACCCAAAAGCGGCACTTCAACCTGCGCACCAAGCACCAAGTCGCTAAAGTGAACAGGCACTGTGCACTTCAGATCGTCGCCATCTCGCTCAAAAACATCGTGTTGTTTCACATCGATGAGCACGTACAGATCGCCGTTAAGCCCTTGTGCATTCGGTTCTCCCTCGCCATCGAGCCGGAGACGCTGACCTGTCTCGACACCTTTCGGTACCGGCACCGTGATCTCAACTTTTTTGCGCGATTTTCCTTCACCATGGCACGCAGAACAGGCTTGCACGATTTCCTCACCGCGCCCTCCGCAACGAGGACAGTCCTGCATGATGGCAATAAAGCCCGCGCTGACTCGGACTCGGCCCTGCCCTCCGCAAGCTGTGCACCGTCTGGTCTCGGACGCGCCGCTTCCACCGCAAGAACTACACAACTCTGAGCGCGTGATGGTGATTTTTTTGTCCACACCAGACGCAACTTCTTCGAGAGTGAGCGAAACGTTGGCCTCGATGTCGCGTCCACGCTTGGGACGGCGCTGCCTAAACGCACCGCCGAACAGTTGCTCAAAGAGATCGCCGCCGAAAATGTCGCGTAAGTTCTCGTTGTAACGCGCACCGGCCGTTGGATCGCCGCGCATTTGCGGGCCTTCGTGCCCGAACTTGTCATATGCCGCGCGTTTTTCGGGATCCGAGAGCACAGCATAGGCTTCGTTGATCTCTTTAAACTTTTCCTCGGCCTCAGGTGAGTCGTTTTTATCGGGGTGCCACTTCAACGCGAGCTGGCGAAAGGCTTTTTTGAGCGTATCCGCGTCCGCATCGCGCGCGACCCCGAGCGTTTCGTAGTAATCTGCCTTGCTCATGGATTTGAAAAGGAAATTTCAGAAGAGAGAGAGACTGTCTTTGAAGGAAACTGAGGCTTTAATCACTCGCTCTTGCCGTACATTGCTTCAGCAATGCGATAAGCCGACTGCTCCAAAGTTTGTGTCGCGAGTCGAAGTTCCTCAGGATCGACTGTGTCGAGCGAGGCCTTCAACATGGCGAGATCATTTTGGATTTCTTCGGCGTCGAGCGGCGACAAAACATTGCCGTATTCTTCGAGTGAACGCTCAGTCGAGTGAATGAGGCCCAGTGCGTTGTTGCGTAATTCGACGAGTTCGCGGCGTTCTGCGTCTGCAACGCGATTTTGTTCGGCTTCGCCGATCATGCGCTCGATTTCTCGCTCGGAAAGACCGCTGGACGAACGAACTTCAACGCGTTGTTCGCGACCCGTTCCGCGATCTTTGGCGGTGACATGCAAAATACCGTCCGCATCGATTTCAAACGTGACTTCGATCTGCGGCACTCCACGCGGCGCTGGCGGCAAACCTTGAAGCTCGAAGCGCGCAAGCGAACGGTTGTCTTTCGCCATTTCGCGCTCGCCTTGCAAAACGTGCACCGAAACCATGGGCTGGTTGTCGACCGCGGTGGAAAACACCTGACTTTCGCAGTACGGAATCGTGGTGTTCTTGGGAATAATGCGAGTAAAAACGCCACCTTGCGTTTCAACGCCAAGGCTGAGCGGCGTCACGTCCAACAACAACACGTCGTCGACTTCACCGCTCAAAACGCCGCCTTGAATCGCTGCGCCGGCCGCCACAACTTCATCGGGATTCAAGCCCTTGGAAGCTGGTTTGCCAAAGAATTCCGCAACTTTTTGCTGAACAAGCGGCATGCGCGTCATGCCACCCACGAGCAAAACAGCGTCGATGTCGGAAACTTCCAAACCGGCGTCGTCGAGCGCCATTTGACATGGCTCAAGCGTGCGATCGACCAAATCCTCAATCAGCGCCTCGAATTGCGAACGCGTGATCGTTACATTCAAGTGCTTTGGTCCGGTCGCGTCGGCCGTGATGAACGGCAAGTTGATTTCGGTTTCAAACGCGGAGCTGAGTTCTTGCTTGGCTTTTTCGGCAGCTTCTTTCAAGCGCTGCAACGCCATTTTTTCGCCACGCAAGCTCACGCCTTCGGTCGCCTCGAACTCGGCCACGATGTGGTCGATGAGTCGGAAATCGAAATCTTCGCCACCCAAGTAGGTATCGCCGGATGTGCTGCAAACTTCGTAAACGTCGTCGCAGAGTTCCAAAATGGAGACATCGAACGTGCCACCACCCAAGTCATAAACGGCGATGCGCTGCGAACCTTGGCGATTCATGCCGTAAGCAAGTGCAGCCGCAGTGGGCTCGTTTACAATGCGGAGCACGTTCAAACCGGCGATGCGGCCTGCGTCTTTGGTCGCTTGGCGCTGCAAGTCGTTGAAGTACGCCGGCACCGTGATCACGGCTTCGGTAATGGTCTCGCCCAGGTATTCCTCGGCGGTTTGCTTCATTTTAGCCAGGATGAAACTTGAAATTTCAGCCGGGCTATAATCTTTGCCGTGCAAACGAACGCGCGCATCACCGTTTGCAGCCGCAGTCACTTCGTACGGAAAGCGCTCACGGTGAACTTTGAGTTCGTCGGCATCGGCTTTGCGACCGATGAGGCGCTTTGCTGCGAAAACCGTGTGCTCCGGATTGGTGATGGCTTGGCGCTTTGCAATTTGGCCGACCAGGCCCTCACCAGAATCAGTGAAGTCGGAGGCCAAGCG
>JAZUEA010000205.1:0-2364 GCA_045639945.1 Myxococcota bacterium | reverse complement strand
AAGCCACCACTACAAGCTGCAGTCATGCAAGCTTGCGGGGCGCAATCTTGAGGAAGTTTGCAATTATCAGTAGGTGTGGCGGCGTCACGCGACCAAACGGCAGCGTCTTGCCCTTCGTTTTCATTAACAACGGCGCTGAATTGAGCATCGGCACAAGCCGAAAGAGCGAGCAGAGCAGGCCACAACAGTGTGGTTAAGCGTTTCGATGCGGACAAGATGAGCCTCCAATGGAGCAAACTGCAAGCGGCACGCATGATCATCGCAACGCTAGGTGCTGTCAACTCAGGGCGATTTTTCGCACTTTGGAATTTCATAAATATAAATAGTAAGCGGCGAGAGTCGCTGGAAATGGCGCGCGAGTGAAGCAGGGAAGACTCGTTAATTGCGATGAATAAAGCACTTAAGATTCATGCAATTGGGTTGCAATAAAAATAACAAAATTCTTCTCTCGTTCACGTGGTGACGTGTTGTTTCCCTATTTCTCTTGGTGTAGACCATTGGGGCCTCGCCCTCTGGTGGGCGCATAGCTAAGGGCTCATGATGACCTCGAATTTGCAAAACAATGATATGGCTGGGTTGAGCGTCGTTGCGATGGGCGGACACTCGCTCCTCGATCCTCACCAGTCGCCGGCGCTTGAAAACCAGTTCGCCGTGACCGCCGAAGCAATGAAACCCATTGCCGAGCTGATCGCGCGTGGTGAGCGCCTTGTGTTGACCCATGGCAACGGACCGCAGGTTGGCTTTTTGAAGCGCCGCAGCGAGCTCGCGAGCCCCGAAGTGCACGAAGTGCCGCTTGATTCCTTGGTCGCCGATACGCAGGGCGCCTTGGGATTCATGATGCAGCGCACTTTGCGTTTGGCATTGGAAAACATTGGCTCGAACGCCGCTGTCGCTTCTGTGGTGACCGAAGTCGAGGTTTCCGCGGACGATCCTGCTTTCCAGCATCCCACCAAGCCGATTGGTCGCTTCTACACAGAAGAAGAAGCCCACTCTTTTGAAAAAGAGCGCGGTTGGAAGATGGTCGAAGACTCTGGTCGTGGTTGGCGTCGCGTTGTGCCGTCTCCATTGCCCAAGGTCGTCGTTCAGCTCGATGCCGTTAAGGCGCTCATCGACGCTGGCATTACCGTGATCACCTGCGGCGGTGGCGGTATTCCTGTTTCGCCGGACAGCACGGGCGAGCGTCAAGGTCTTGAAGCGGTCATCGACAAAGATCGCGCAAGCCAAATCTTGGCCACCGCTTTGGGAGCCAAGCGTCTCTTCATCACCACTGGCGTTGATCGCGTTTACAAGGGCTTCCGTTCTGAAAACCCTGTCGCGCTCGATGTCGTGAAACTCTCTGAATTGAAAGAACTCTACGCCCAGAAAGAGTTCCCCGCAGGCAGCATGGGTCCCAAAGTCGAGGCAGCCATTGACTTCCTCGAAGGGGGCGGTGAAGCCTGTATTATTTGCAAACCGGAACACCTTGCCGATGCATTCGCTGGGCATGCTGGCACAACCATTGTGAGGGACTGATGCTCGATTTAAAGCTCGATGCTGCTGCTGTTGAGGCGATTTACGGTCGTAGCCTGCGCGCGACGACGGATTACGATGACACCGCGCTTAACGCGCTCCTCTCGGTTGCCGAGGCCTTCCAAAAGCTCGATCTTGCTGGCGTTCGCACCAACTTGTTGCCCTGCGAACTCGCGTACGCGCTTTTCTTCGATAACTCCACCCGCACCAAGTCCGCTTGGGCCGGCGCTGCTTCCCGCTTGGGCATGCAGCCCGTGATTGTGGATGGTGGTTCTACCCAGGTCAGCCACGGTGAAACCGCTGAAGAAACCGGTGCCATGATCGGCATGAATGCCCACGCGATCGGCGTTCGTCACGACATGATCTTGGGTCAGGGCCGCGCCTTCTTGAAGGACATTCAGAAGGGTATCAACGACTACCTCGCCGCGACCAACAACCCGCGCAAGGTGCCGATCGTCAACTTGCAGTGCGACTTGGATCACCCCACTCAGACCCTCGCTGACTACCTCTGGATGCGCGAAGTCTTCGGTGATGTCCGCGGCAAGAAGATTGCCATGACGTGGGCTTACTCTCCGTCTTACGCTAAGCCGCTTTCCGTTCCGCAGGGCGTGATCTCCCTCATGACCCGTTTCGGTGCAGAAGTCGTCCTCGCTCACCCGAAGGGCTACGATCTGCTTCCCGAGACCATGGAAGTTGCTGAGCGCCAGGCTAAGGCCAGCGGTGGTTCCTTCCGTTACACCGACAGCATGGAAGACGCCTTCAAGGGCGCCGACATCGTCTACCCCAAGAGCTGGGGCGCGTTGTCTCTCATGCAGGAACGCGTTGGCGCCAACAAGGCTCAGATGGCCGACATCG
>JAZUEA010000204.1:0-1649 GCA_045639945.1 Myxococcota bacterium | reverse complement strand
AGCTCTCTGGTGGTGAGCGTCGTCGTGTCGCACTTTGCCGACTTTTGCTTGAAAAACCAGACCTTTTGCTTCTTGACGAGCCTACAAACCACTTGGATGCCGAAACGGTTGCGTGGCTTGAAGCGCACTTAAAGCAGTACGCGGGCACCATTGTGCTCATCACGCACGACCGTTACTTCTTGGACAACGTCACTGAATGGATTTTAGAGCTCGACGCTGGCCAGGGCATTCCGTGGAAGGGCAATTATTCGAGCTGGTTGGACCAAAAGCGTGCGCGTTTGGCGCTCAAGGAAAAGTCAGAATCTGCTCGCCAGCGCGCTTTGGCAGAAGAAGCCGAGTGGATTCGTCAAAGCCCGAAAGCTCGTCAGGCGAAGAGCAAAGCGCGTATTCGTTCGTACGAAGCACTGCTCAGCGAACAAAGCCAAGAGCAGGCATCCAAGCTCGAATTGCGTATTCCGCAAGGTCCGCGCCTGGGCGATGTTGTGTTTGAAGTCAACCATTTGTCCAAGGGCTTTGGCGATCGCTTGCTCATCGATGATTTGAGCTTCCTTGTGCCGCCGGGTGCAATCGTAGGCATCATCGGTCCAAACGGTGCTGGTAAAACAACGTTCTTGCGCATGATTACCGGCGACGAGCAACCCGATAGCGGTGAAATCCGCCGCGGTTCCACGGTTGAGCTCGCGTATGTGGATCAGAGTCGCGCCGCGCTGCAGAGCCAAAATACGATTTGGCAGGAAATCTCAGGTGGCGCTGAAGTCATCGAAATGGGCCGTTTCCAAATGAATTCACGCGCTTACGTTGGCGCATTTGGATTCAAGGGCTCTGACCAGCAAAAGCTTGTGGGCGCACTCTCCGGTGGTGAACGCAACCGCGTGCACATGGCCAAGCTCCTTAAAGCGGGCGGCAACGTTTTGCTGCTGGATGAGCCGACGAACGACTTGGATGTTGATACGCTGCGTGCACTTGAAGAAGCGCTTCAAAGCTTCGGTGGCAGCGTGCTTATCGTGAGCCACGATCGTTGGTTCTTGGACCGCATTGCGACGCACATTCTCGCGTTCGAAGGTGACTCTCAAATCACCTGGTTTGAAGGTAACTACGAGGATTACGAGGCAGACCGCAAGCGCCGTTTGGGTGAGGCCGCTGCCACGCCGCACCGCATCAAATATCGAAAGTTCCAGCGATGAGGCGTACTGCCTTTTTGCGCGTTTGCTTTTTTATTTCGCTGCTTTCCGTTCTGGCTGCGATTGGAATTCGCATTTGGCAAAATCCAGGTCAGCCAAGCCGTGACGGATTTGCAGCGTTAGCGCCACTTTTTATGGTGGTCGCTGCGCAAAAGGCAGAGCGATTTCCCAAAGCCAGTGTTTTTATTGCTCTTTTAGGAACCGTCATCTGTGCGCTTGCGCTTTACTGTGTTCTTGAATCAGCCAAGCTGCTTTAAACAAATCGCGCTTACAAAAAAGGCCGGCACTTTTTAGTGCTGGCCTTTTTATTTTAGGCTCACGTTTAAAGCGACCTATTGATCTGCCCAGCGCTCGACCGAGAGGATGATGGTATTGTCGCCATCAAAAACCGTGTAGTCTCGATTTTGCAGCTCTTCGCCTTCCAAGGTTTTTTCAACCGTTTCCCATGTGCCGCGTGTGACTTTATAT
>JAZUEA010000203.1:0-6617 GCA_045639945.1 Myxococcota bacterium | reverse complement strand
TTCCGGCGAAGCTGGTGCCGCAGGCGAAGCCGGTGAAGGTGGTTCCGGCGAAGCTGGTAGCGCAGGCGAAGCCGGTGAAGGTGGTTCCGGCGAAGGCGGTAGCGCAGGCGAAGCCGGTGAAGGTGGTTCCGGCGAAGGCGGTAGCGCTGGCGAAGAAAACACAGACTGCGAAGAGCAGGAGACCATTCCAAAGAACGATGCCGGCGTGAGCACCGACGAAAAGGAATCGAGCAGCAGCAGCGACGACGGCTGCTCCAGCGTGCCCGGCCACTCAAACGGCTTGCTAGGTCTCATTCCGCTCTTTGGCCTTCTTGCATTGCGCCGTCGCAAGTAAGCTTCTCGCTTAAACGCAGCGCTTGCCTTTCAACATCTGCTCACTTCTTTGATAAACGACCTGTGAAACAGCCGATTTAAGGTGCTCGATTCTCATCGGCCTCTCAAAATCGGCGGTTTTTGAATTGAATCTGCTCGGAATGAAAGCGCTGCTGGCGAGCAAAAAGAGCATTCTGCATGGAATGCCTGCTTTGGTTGTGGTCAAAATGCAGATTCTTGATGGAATCATGGCTTTGATTGCAAACAAAGCATGATTTTCGCTCAGAATTCATGCTTTGATTATGATCAGAGTGCGATTTCCACGCGGAAAACTCATTTTGCACGTAATCATTCACTTCATTCCGCGCGATTTGTATCAAATCTCACTCATTCAAAGTCTGCAGATATTTAGAACACAGCCGCTGCTTGTGGGGTGGCATTGACTTTTAGCCTGCAGGCCCATCACAGCGGCGGCTTTTGAGAATGTGATCAAAAAAATCAACTTTTTGCTCTTCTGCAGGTTGCATTCTCGGTCAATTGTCCTTATCCCTTTAAGCGTTCTTTGGGCCCTTTTCTTTGAACTGCTCACTTTTTTTCATGGAGTCAACATGGCGAAAAAAATCGAGAGCATCAACATTTCGCGCTTCAATGCAGAAGATCTCTGCGGTCTCCTGCTTGCCATTAAAAACTGCTTCCTTCAGCGCCTTGAGGCTGTGCCGCCGTTCGCCGAGAACTTCAGCCAGACCACGGACGCTCTCCACCAGGTGTTGACGCCTCAAGAAAAGGTGAACTACACCAAACAACTGGAGGAGACAGACAGCCGCTTGGAATTGCGCTGGCGAAATCTGCGCGATGTCTTGTCGGTGATGATGTACCACCCCGATGAAGCAGTGCGCACCGCGGCCGAGCAGGTGAAAAACGTCTTCTCGCTCACGCCCAACCCCAACAAGCTGCCGTACACCACTCAGATCGCGAACATCTCTCGCTTGATGACGCAGCTTGAGGGCATTCCGCTCGAAGTCCGTGAAGCCTCTCTCGCTCAGCCCTTTATTGTGGAACTTGAAAAGGCCATGCGCGCCTTTGACGAGGTCTACAACGCTCGCGAACAGAACATGATCGCTCAGCACAAGATCTCGGTCAGCGACGTTAAAGCGACCGCCATCGCCGCTTACCACGAGATGATCGAAGACATGAACGCCACGCTTCGCCTTCACCCCGACGAGGACTTGGAAGTTGTGGCCGATTTCATCAACAACCAGATCGCGAAGAAGAAGATCCTTCTTAAGTCGGTCAAATCCCGCTCAACCGACTCGGACCACGACGACGCGCCTGCTGTTGAAGCCGCTGCTTTACCGCCTGACACCGAAAACCCGTAATCTCTCCCACCTTTTTCTGCGGTTTTTAAACCGCTTCTTTTCTTCCGTCTCCTCTTGCTTCTGATTGTTCACACCCTTCTCACTGGTTCTTTGCCCACACCTCTTTAAATTCGCATGCCTTGACGGTGATTGCTCTCAGTGTCTGCCGTCGTCGACCTGCTTTTGCGTAGAACTTGCTCAACGTCTGCTGTTTTGAAATCGGATTTTTTGAGGAAGGGAACTGCGCTTAAGGGCAAAAAAAAGGCGTTGACCATACCTTGATATGATCAACGCCTTCAAACGGTCGGGAAATGCTGCCGGGCTGATCGACCGCTTGAAATCAGTAGGCTATTTGAGAAGGAACGCGACCAAAATGGCAATCACGATACCAACCACAATGCCAATGCCGAGCAGCTTGGTGTTTTTATTCTGCTCTGGCTTGGAAACAGGCTGGCTTTCGGGCTTTTTGGTGACGGGCTGCTGAGCCTGGGCTTGCGCAATGGCCTTTTCAACCACCTTTTGAGAAACGCGAACCGTCGCGGCACCGTCCAACGGAAGCTCCAAGTCGCAACTGTGGAGCAATCGGGCGATTTCATCAGGCGGCAACGCGAGCGCTGCATCACTGCGAGACTCGAGAATGCGGCTCACCACGTCGAGCGCCTCTTTGACCTTGAAGGCGGTCTCAAATCGGTTCTCGCGCTTCTTTTCGAGGAGCTTCATGGCAATGGCTTCGAGCTCGGGCGGGTAACTCCACTCGGGGCGAAGCTCGTGCGGCCACTTGGGCTTTTCGATCACGATCTTGGTGGCGACCTCCACCGGAGATTCCGCGTAGAACGGGAGCTTTCCGGTCATGGTCTGGTAGAGAATGATGCCCAGACTGAAGAGATCGGTTCGGTTATCGAGCTCGAAACCCTGAATTTGCTCGGGGCTCATGTACGCCGGCGTGCCGCACACGATTCCCTCGCGGGTGAGAGGCTGGTAATCCGCGCTGGGGTCGATGATTTTGGCGATGCCGAAGTCAAGAACTTTGACGTAGTCCTTTGTGTGGCGGTAATCGAAGCAAACCACGTTGGCGGGCTTCAAATCGCGGTGGATGACTTGGGCAGAGTGTGCGTCGTCCAGGGCTTCGCAGATTTGCTTGAAGATGTGGATGATGCGAGCGGGGGGAATGGGCGATTCTTCGGCGATGATTGTGCCTAAGTCGCGGCCCTGAATGAACTCCATGGCAATCCACAACAGCCCGTCGTCTTCTTGACCGCAGCCATAGATGGAAATGGAGTTGGGATGGTTCAGTCGGCTGGCGGCTTGGCCTTCGCGCTCAAAGCGGCGGACCACGATTTCGTCGTTGACGAGATTGGCGCGCAGAACTTTGAGGGCAACTTTTTTGCGGAGACCGATGTCTTCGGCTTGGTAGACGCGACCCATGGCGCCTTCACCCACAAGCGTATCGATGCGGTACACTTTGTTGATGATGCGACCAATGAGCGGATCGGCGTTGACTGGTTGGATGTTGTGGGTCAGGGATGCGCCGCAAGCGGGGCAGAAAGGTGGTCGACCCTTGAACGGCTTATTGCATTTGGGACAGGTGAGATCCACGGACAAAACCCTACGTACAAGTCGGCGCAGAGTACCAAAGCAGAATTCTACCTGCAAGGAGACTTACTGTTTTGTGAGAATGTTATTTGCACTTTGAAACCAACGTTTCCTCGGGTAAAGTGCGCCGTTTTTTGGTTAGAGGATTTCACGGTGCGTAAGTTCGTTGCCTTTATTTCAGCCGCGCTGCTTGCCACGCAGTTTGCTTGCTACAACACCTACAATGTTTCTTTGGAAGAACTCGCGCGCGCGCAGGAAGGTGGTGAAAGTTCTCAAGTTGAGATCACCACGACCAGCGGCGAACGCGTCATCGTGACGGAAAACACCAAATTGGGTGTGACCGACAATGCCGGGAAATATCACTCGATTTCGCCGTTCAATTTCACGATGACCTCGGGACAGCTGGTTGCACCCGATGAGGACTTGCTCATGTCGCGCGACTCAATCAGCACCGGAAAAGTGAAGCAAGTCAGTGGCTTGCGCACGGGATTGCTGGTTGCAGCAGGTGTTACAGCCTTGGTGGGCGCCATGGTCGCAATCACGCTCACGGCTGATGAGGAGAGCGCTTTCGGCGAGTGAGTTCGCGCGCTCGATGAATTGCGGATTCGCTTTTGCGGATTGCTGAAAGCCCCTGATTTTAAGGGGCTTTTTTATTGCCTGGTGCTTTCGATCCAGATCGGCGGGGTGGCGCATTAGCGCAGCGACTTGAGGACTTCTTCGTCGATGATTTTCGCCGCGGCGTCTCTGAGAGTGCCGGGCGGGGCGGGCCACTGCTTGCCAATTGGGCGATTGTTCACGAAGTACGCAGGCACGTTTTCTCCGTAAATTTGCGTGAGTTGCTTGTAGAGCTCTTCGTTTGCGCGACGCACGGCCAATTCTGCCTTCATGCCAAGCTGGAACCGCTCCGAATCGAGCTGAAGCGTGTCTTTGGCAAATGACTTCAACTTGGATTTGGTGAGCGTGCCGCCGTTTTGAATGAGGAAATCGAACATTTCCCCGAACTTGTGCAGCTTGTAACCCGCAAACAGCGCTTTCGAGGCGAGTTTTGCATCGTCCTGATCGTAGGGAAGCGGCTTGATGGCGATGAGGAGTTGCGAATTTGGGTAATCATTTCGCAGCTGCTTGAGCTCTTTCGCGAGCGCGACGCGACCTTCCGCGAACTTTTCGAAAAAGATGAGTGTGACCGGCGCTTCGTACGAACCCCAGACGATGTCGCGGATGGGATCGACGTCGAGTTTCGCTTTGGCAACGGGCGTTGGACCTGGCACTGGAGCGGCTGCCTCGCCGGTGTCGTCGGTGGTGAGTTGCGGAAATGCCTTGAGCAGCGCGGCGCTGGATTTCCATCGCGCGATCAAGGCGTTGCGTGACGTGATGCCTTTTTGGTGGAGCGCGCGCACAGCCTTGATTTCATTCTTGATGGTTTTTTCGAACGTTCCGTACGGCTGCGCGCCTTGAATCAGCGTGCCGTTCACCCACGTCATGGGCGATTGCTGCAAACCAACGAGGTGCCCAAGCATTTGATCTTGCCGGACGATGTTTTGGTATTTGCGACTGCTGATTTCGCTTTCGTACGTTTGCATGTCGCGGAGTTTGGCTTTGCGCCCAAACGAGATGAGGTCTTTCTGGGATTTTTTGCCGCTGCCTTTAAACACCGTGTCTTGCATGGCGCGCAGTTTGCCTTGTTGCGCGGCGGCGAGAATTGCTTCGGCTGCGACGTTAGACGCTTCTCCAGGAAAAACGGGCAGTTGGAAAAAACGAATTTGGATGACGTCGCCGTATTTCTTGAGAAGTCGGTCCAGCGTTTTGTTGTGCCGATTTGAGTAAGCGCACCAAGCGTCTTCGAAAACGTTCAACACAACCAGCGGATCACTCGCGCCCATGCTGGTGTCAGGTCGGCCGTTGACGAAAAGTTGGTAAAGGTGTGGCTGAACCTCTTTCAAATCTGCGTTTGCGCAAAACGGAAGTATGAAGAACCAGCAAAAAATGAAGAGAAATCGCTGCATCTGAAATTTCCAAGTGACTCGAGCTCGCCAATTTGCCGCACTTTGTTGAGCGCGGCAATCGCTTTGTGTGAGTTTTTAGAGATTCCGGATTTTGGGTAAAAAAAAGCGCCTCCCGAAATGGGAAGCGCTTTTTAAGCGGGCGTAATCAGAAGATTACTTGCCGGCCTTCTTGGCGATTTCTTCGTCGATGATCTTCTTGAAGTTATCGATCGGCTGAGCACCACGGAGGTTGCGGCCGTTGATGAAGAAGGAAGGCGTGCCGCTCGCGCCCAAGCGCTTGGCTTCAGCCTGGTCGCCGTCGATCTGGGTCTTGAAGTCGGCCTTTTCGAGGTCAGCTTCGAACTTGGCCATGTCGAGACCGATTTCGGCCGCGTACTTCTTGATGCTCTCGACGGAGAGATCACGCTGGTTGTCGAACATGATGTCGTGCATCTGCCAGAACTTGCCCTGCTCCTTGGCGGCGAGAGCGGCGGCAGCAGCGAGGCCAGCGTCCTTGTGGAACGGAAGCGGGTTGTGCTTGAAGACAACGCGGACCTTGTCGCCGTATTCAGCAACGATGTCGACGATGGTCTTCTTGCCACGGCTGCAGAAGGGGCACTGGAAGTCGGAGAACTCGACGATGGTCACGAGGGCCTTGTCATCACCGCGGACGCCGTCCTTGGTCACGTCGAACTTGACGTCGTGAACGGTGGTGGTGTCTTCGGCCGGACGAGCCGGACGCTCAGGAGCGGCAACCTTCTCGGCGCCCTTTTCGGTGAGCTTGTTGTAGACTTCCGCGCGAGGCGTACCATCGGCGATCGCCTTTTCGGCCTTGGCGATTTCTTCGTCGATGAGCTTCTGGAAGTTCTCGAAGGGCTGAGCGCCAACGATGTTGCGGCCGTTGATGAAGAAGTTCGGGGTGCCGTTGGCGCCGAACTGAGCAGCGAGCTTCTGATCGTTGTTGATGATCTGCTGGTACTTGTCGCTGTCGAGGTCAGCCTTGAACTTGTCCATGTCGAGGCCGATGTTGGCGGCGTAGCCTTCGATGGCTTCACGGCTCAAGTCCTTCTGGTTGGCGAAGAGCTGATCGTGCATCTCGAAGAACTTGCCCTGATCGCCAGCGGCGAGAGAGGCCTTAGCAGCGAGCGGCGCGTCCTTGTGGAAAGGAAGCGGGTTCTGCATGAAGCGGATCTGAACCTTGTCGCCGTACTTTTCCATGATCTGGGCGATCGTGGGGTTGACGCGGTTGCAGAAGGGGCATTGGAAATCGGAGAACTCGTGGATGACGACGAGAGGCTCCTTGGCGCCCTTAATCGCGGTGGACTCGGTCAAAGGCAGCTTGTAGACGATGGCGTCCTGAGGAACCTTGGGAGCC
>JAZUEA010000202.1:0-2387 GCA_045639945.1 Myxococcota bacterium | reverse complement strand
GATTCGACAGAACCTCAAAAGTCGAACCCCCCCCATCAGTGTTCAAGTTAAGTCACGTTGTATTAACAACCGTAACGCATGACGACTTTTCAAATGGCGGCGCAGACCACATTCGAAAAATTTGTGAAGAGCTCAAAAAAGTAATGAAAACCTAACGAGCGAAGTTTTGTGCTCCGATATGCAAGGCGCTCCAAACGCAGTGGAAACGTTGCTCAAAGCATCACTCAACGGAATTGTTGGCTCGCGCGGCAAAGCACAAAATTTGCCTATCAAATGCAACCGTCCATCGTGATTACGGCAAAAAGATTGGATTTCATTGAGTTTTTATAATCCGCTCGTTCGCTCATCGAATCATACAGTCGATGCACTTGAACGCTGTAAACATTAACGATCTCGTTTTTTAAAAGCGGCTTTGATAGCTTGCCGCGCCGTTTATGAAAGGAGCGCCACGATGAGTGTCATCTCTGAAATCCTTAAGAAATTCGAACCTGCAACCTTGGGCGCATCGCTCGACAAACTGCCGGCTGATGTTCAAGCAGCGCTGCCGCACCTCAAATCCGCTTGTGCCGTCATTGATACGCTCATGCGTCGCCAATGGGCTGACGGCTTGGAAGAATGCGTGCAAAAGCACTACGCCGCTGCCAAAGCCGAGCCTGGAAACGCAGAACTTTCGGAAATGGCTAAGGCGCTCAAGCACTTCAACGCGCCGTACAATACACTCGAAGCGCACAGCCCGTTTTCTGCAGATGCGCCGCGCGTTTTTCCTGGCAAAGCGCTTTATCCAACCGATCTTACGGCTGAAGATTTTGACGCTTATTTAGACGCTCATCCAACAGATCGAGAAGCGCTGCTTTCGCCGTACACCGTCGTGGTTCGTGATGGCGATGCACTCAAAGCAGTTCCATATCACGAGTATTTCTCAAAAGAATCCAAAGAGTTAGCGCAACACTTGAATGCAGCAGCTAACGTTTTGGACGACTCGCACAAAGGCCTCAAAACTTTTCTGCATCACCGCGCCGATGCGCTCGAAGGCAAATATGGCATGCCGGAAAGCGACGCGGATTGGGTTCGCCTGGTCGATACCCCGCTCGAAGTGGTTGTGGGGCCGTTCGAGGTGTACTCCGATGATTTTAAAGGACAAAAGGCTTTTTACGAAGCCATGATTTTGGCCACAGATCCGGAAGCGGGCGCTGCCCTGAATGCGATTGAAGCCGCTCTTCCGAAACTTCAGGCCGAAATTCCTTGTCCAAATGGTTCCAAGCCAGCCGTTGGTGGCATGGCGCCCATGATCGTGGTCGATGAATTGCTCGCAGCGGGCGAAGGTCGCCAAGGCGTTTTGACCTCGGCCTTCAACCTTCCTAATGATGCGGATGTGCGCGCACAAGTGGGTTGGAAGCAAGTGATGATCCGCAACGTGATGCAGGCCAAATTCGACCACTGCACACGTCCCATTGCCGCTCGCGTGCTCACGCCTGAAGATTTTGCCTGCACTTCTTTCGACGCGTATTTCTTCCACGTTTTGCTGCACGAAGTCACACACGGCTTGGGCCCGGCGTATCGCGCCGACGGTCGTCGTGTAAGTGAAGCCTGCGGCCGCTGGCACACGCCCATCGAAGAAGCCAAAGCAGACATTGGCTCGCTCGTTTTGCAGCTTCTGTTCCAAGGCACGTGTGGCATTCCGAAGATCGAACCGATTTCATCGGGCACGTCGTTCTTCGCTGGTCTTTGCCGCTCGATTCGATTCGGCATCCACGAAGCACACGGTCGCGCCAACGTGATTCAATACTCGTTCTTGCGCGAAAAGGGCGCGCTCATCGAAAACAACGGTCGCTTGCACGTTGTGGTGGATCGCCTGCTGCCCGCAGCCAAGGAACTTTTGCAAGCCATCTGCACGCTGCAAGCCAGCGGAACAGAAGCAGAATTGCAGAGCTTTGTTGAAACCTACGGCACGCCTTCAGCAGAACTGCAAAACTTGGTAGACGGTTTGAACGATTTGCCGATCGACATCCTCGCCACCTTCCCGCTCGATTAATCTGCCTTCAAAAATTTCTTGCCTTCTCGCCTTGCTTTAAGCAGCAACTTTTCTCAAATCTCGGCAAAATCTTGCGGTTCGATCTTTGAATCGGTTCGATTTGTCCCGAATCGCCTCGTATTTTAGAGATTGCTCATTGTCGCCAAGGATAAATGCATGAACCGCAATTTGTTGTTTTTGCTTTGCGGAACCGTTTTGATTTGGGTCGCAGCTTGCAACGGTGACGACCTCAGCAACGCGCTCGATCCCAACATTTCAGCCGATGGCGGCACCAACGCTTCCGGCGCGTTTTGCGAAAATCCCTACGAAGAAATTTGCGACGGCGTGGACAACGACTGCGACGGCCTCACCGACG
>JAZUEA010000201.1:0-2136 GCA_045639945.1 Myxococcota bacterium | reverse complement strand
GCTGTCAGTTTTGTGAGGAAATAGAAGATTTTCTTCACACGAGCTTCTGCTCAAATAAGAGAAGTAAGAGCAATCTAAGAAATTAAGTGTAATTTCTTATTTAATTTGAAGTTTCGAGAATCACAAAGTCAACGCGGCGGTTCTTTTCCCAAGCTTCTGGCACGTCGCGCGGATCGACAGGTTGCGTAGAGCCGTAACCTTCGCTGATTAAGCGATCGGCAGCCACACCCTGCTCAATCAAATACTCACGCACCGCAGCCGCACGCTTCTTGGAAAGCTCCAAGTTTTTCGCAGCCTTACCACGCTTGTCGGTGTGACCCTGAATCTCAAGCAATGTGATTTGCTGGTTGCGCTGAAGCACACGCGCAATCTCGTCCAAGATCGGGAAACTCTCCGGCAAGATCTTTGCCTTGTTCGTCTCAAAGAAGACTTTTTCAATGATATCAATGCGGTTGTCGGAAACGACCACATTCGACGGCGCTTCGACCTCATCGGGGCAACCGTCTTCATCCTCGAAATCATTGAAAGTTTCTTTTTCGTTCGGACATTGATCTTGGCTATCCGGAATGCCGTCACCGTCGTTGTCCAAATCGGGGCAACCGTCTTTATCAGCGAATCCGTCAAAGTCTTCAGGTTCGTTCGGGCACTTGTCCAGGCTGTCCGGAATGCCGTCGCCGTCGCTGTCCACTTCGCCATCCGGGCAACCATCGTTGTCTTGGTAGCCGTTCATGTCTTCTGGCGAATTTGGGCACTGATCGAAAGCATCGGGAATGCCATCGAAATCATTGTCCGGATCGGGGCAGCCATCTTCGTCTTCAAACTGGTCGAAATCTTCCGCCTCGTCCGGGCAGCGGTCACGGCTGTTCGGAATGCCATCGCCATCGCGGTCGTTGTCTTCGGGCTGGAAAATAATGCCACCCAAAACACGAAGCTCCGGCTCGCCGGCCTGATCACGCCAACCGCGCGAAATACCCAAGTTGAAAAAAGCGTCTTCGCTCAAACTCATGCGCAGCGCGAGCAACGTTTCAATCGGTGTTCCCCGCTCCGCTTTTTCAATCGGCACTTCACCAAAAACTTCAGCTAAAAGTTGAAGGTGATCTTTGATGAGTGCGACAGAACCACCCAAGCCGTAAGCAACCGAATTTACAAGCGTTACCGGATCACTTCGCAAAAGCGAACTACCGTCACTTAAAACAATCGGACGATTCAGAGATTGCTTGTCGCGCAGATGCATGCCCACGTTGGCGCCCAATTTCACGCGCTCGCCAAGTGCTGCATCCACAATCAACTTCGGCAAAAATTCAACCTTGCCAGAAGTCGCAAACATGCCACTCGTGCCGGTGGGCAATTGCACCGTACCCATCACCGCCACGCCAACCGGATAGTATTTTGGACTCAAAATTCGCAGTTTGAGAGACAAACGCAAATCGCCAAAACCATCGCTGGACAACGGTTCTTCGTCGCCCACGGCGTCACCACGCGCAATCACAACGGGCATATCCGCGCCCAGTTCAAACCACTCGAAGAATCCGAGGGCCAAAACCAAGTTGGCTTCGCCAAAATTCTCAATTAAATGGCGCTCTTCGCCGCCGATCTTTTGATCGAGCGAATTCCACGCGTAGTTCAAATAGAATCCCAAAGCTGGATCCAGCGTGTTCAGCACCTTTGAGCCGTCAACTGTGACAAAGCCCTCTGCATCAATCGCAGGCCGAAAATGCTGTAAATCCAAGTCGTTAGGATGTGCCAATGTGTCAGTTGCGACAGTGGCAAAGAGGGCGGATGTCCAAAAAGAGGTCCATCGCATGAATCACCGAGGAAAAGAGCAGAGGTAGGAAGCTAACCGTTTGAAATCATCCAGCTATTCGTCACTCGAAATGACGTCCTGAATGTCGGCGATGCGTTTTTCTAAACGGGCGCGCAAAGCCGGAGATTTCTCAAGAGCAAGCCAGCTTCGACAGTGTTCAAGTGCTGCCTTGAAATTGCCTTGTTTTTCGAGAATGTGACACAGATGCGAGTGCGGCGGTTTTGCGGTGGGGTTGGCCAGGCTCGCGCGCTCAAAAAGCTGAATCGCCTTGCGCGTATCACCTGCTGCCATCGCCAACTGTGCGCTCGTCAGCAAATCATCATAATCTTGCG
>JAZUEA010000200.1:0-5290 GCA_045639945.1 Myxococcota bacterium | reverse complement strand
GCCATGGACGCCGCGGATTCTGCTGAAGTCGCACCGAATGCCGCTGAAATCAGTGTTCCTGTCGCTGAGCAGGTTGTCGAAAAAGTCGTTGTAAACGCCAATTTAGGCTGCATTGAATCGCTTTTGAACGACAAGAGCGTCAGCCGAATTGCCGTGAACCGCGCAAACGCCGTCTTCGCAGACAAGGGCAACGGCCTGGTTCGCCAAAATATCTCGTTTGCCAACACCAACGAAATCACCTCCACGATTTGCGCTCTGTTGGCCCGTGCAGGCCTTTCGCTGGACAACGACAAGCCCTTCATCGAAGCGTTCTTGCCCGACGGCGCTCATCTTTGCGTGGGCACCGCCGCGGTGGGTGGCCCGTTCTTCACGCTCGATCGCCCAAACAGCAAGACCAAGAGCATCGAAGATCTGGTCAACGCTGGTGTGATTTCTAGCGACATTGCCACCTTCCTCACCTGGGCCATGAAGAGCGGCCAAAAGATCTTGGTGGCCTCCAACTCGCTCGACGATCGTCTTGAGTTCATCCGCGCTTTGCTTCCGCTCGTTGGCGATGTTCGTATCGTTGCAATCGAAGGTGGCGGCCGTTTGGACTGCGACTTGCAAAACGTCCTTTGCATGAGCGCTTCCGACAAGCTTACCGCGGATGGTTTGGTTCGTTCGGCCCTCAAGCTTCGACCTGAACGCTTGGTCCTCGCCGATTGCTCCGGCCCAGAAGCCTTCCCTGCAATTTGTGCAATGGGCGGCTCTGTGGGCGGCGGTGTCATCGGTATCAACGCCGAATCTCCTGAAGATGCTCTCATGCATCTCGAAGGTCAGGCTGCCCTTCTGTGCCAAAAGACCGAAGCTGTTAGTGCGCTTATCCGCGAAAACATTGACATTTTGGTTCAAATTTTGCGTTACGCTGACGGTCGTCTCATCGCAACGTCTATTCAAGACATCGATGGCGAGATGACCGAAGTCTTCTCTGGCTTGAATGGCTTCTCCGCCACTGGCCACGTACCGCGCTGGTTGACCAACGCCCAAAGCTTAGGGCTGAACGTTGACCTCGGAATTTTAGAGGCGAAGTAATCCTTGTACATCGTCGTCGTCGAGGATGAACGCGGAGCTCTGGTCGTTGAACACGCTTTAACGGGCGGAGCTCTTACCCTGGGTCGCGATGCTGACAACGATATCGTGTTGCCAAGCATTTCGTGCTCGCGCCACCATGCCTCGATCACCGTTTCCGATCATGATGTCTATATCACCGACACAGACTCTTCTAATGGCGTCTTCCTAGACGACCAGCGGATAAAAGCGCCTGCGCCGTTGACGATTCACAACATCATCCGCATCGGCGAATACCGAATTTTCTTAGAGCGCACAGCAAAGCGTGGGTTCGACACAGCGATTCACACAACCATTCTGAATCCAAACAAAGCCCACGCAAAACTCGTGATCACCAGCGGCGCACACGCCGGACACGAACTTTTGCTTTTCGACCCAATCTGTTGCATTGGCCGCACCGATGAAAACGACATCACGCTGCCAGATGCTTCGGTTTCGCGTCACCATGCGCGACTCAAATTGCAAGACAACGGTTCGTACTTGTTAAGCGATTTGGCATCATTCAATGGCTCTTGGGTCAACGGTAAGCGCCTAAAAAAACTAGGCACTCGCGTCATTTGGCACGGCGACACGCTTCAATTCGGCAACGTCGAATGCCTGCTTTTAGATCGCGATGGCCTGGCAACCAAACGCCCTGCATCTAAACAATGGATTTGGATTACATTGGGCGTCATTGCCGCTGCTGCGTTGGGCGCAATCCTTTCTCTCCTCTTAAAGATCTAATCATTTCCTACACTTACATTCTTCACTGATTCCTTTTCTCTCAATTTCAGACGACGCCATTGCTGGCGAGTTTTGTCCGCTGAAAAATTCTGAAAACTTTAGGCAATAAAAAAGCGCCTCACGAGGAGACGCTTTCAAAGCTAAGCCTTAATTGTTTGGCTTACTTGGTAGCCTTTTTGGCATCGTCGGCAGGTTTCGCAGCCTTTTCGGCCGGTTTTGCAGCGGACTTAGAACCACCGCCCTTCTTCTTAATTTCGTCCAACTTTTCGCGCATCTTCTTCAAAAGCGCGTCGTAACCGTCTTCGGCGATGATCTTGTTGAACTGCTCGCGGTAGTTTTCAACCAAGCTCACTTCGTCGATTACGATGTCATCGGCAACCCATTCGGTCTTGGACTTGGCCGACAAGTGGAACGCAAGCTCGATTTCGACCTTTTTGGTCTTGGCTACTGCCACCACGATGGCATTGCGCTGACCCTTAACTTCTTCGCTCTCGTAGTCGACGACGTAATCGTTATTCGCGTCGCGGACCTTGCTCATGTAGCTTTCGAAGACCAAGTCATGGAAAAGCTGAATGAAATCAGCGCGCTGCGCAGCATTCAAGGTAGCCCAGTGCTTGCCCAAAGCCTTTTCGCTGAGCTTATCAAACTCCATCAACGGATCCAAAATACGAGCCAAGTTGGCATCAACTTCAGCCGCTTCAGGAGAACCCTTGACGACGTTCTTAGCAAGTTCAGTGCGAACCTGAGCAACCTGATTCTTAATGAAATCAGTGGACGGGCCAGCCAGAGAAACAGCAGGAAGCACGGCAAGGCAAAGAGTGGTAAGTAAACGCGTCACGGTAAAACTCCTTAAAAATCAACGAACGCATCAACGAATACGCCGCTCGAAAATTCATTCAGAATTGTAACGAAATTATTTTTCGTTCGGCAACTCAAGTTCAACGCCAACCATTTGAGACAGCGCTGCAACCGACATATTGTATTCGTAAATGCTCTGGTAATAAGCAATTCTGGCTTTGCTCGAAGAGGTCAAGCTCTTTGCCAAATTATCGGCGCTGGCGAGACCCAAACCGAAATTGAGCACGTCGGACATGAACCAGCCCTTGGCAGCTTTCATGGCCTGCTCGCGAACGGCAACCTCTTTTTGATAGCGCATCATGCGACCGTACAACTCGCCAATCGACATGCGCATTTGCATTTTGAGGCCTTCGTATTCAGCTTTGGCTTTGGCGGCATCGGCTTTAGCCTGATTGCGTTTGCTGATCAAAGCCGCGAAATCGAGCTTCAAGCTGGCGCCCAAGTAGGCTGCCAAACTGCGTGAGTGATATGGATCGTTGGCGTACGGATCGGGGTTATCGTCAGCGCTTGTGGCTTCAGTAAAATTCGCCGTGCCTTCGAGTGCAATATTCGGAAAGAAATCCGCTGTGGCCATGTCGACTTGCGCTTGTTTCGCACGCCAAGTGGCTTCAGCAATTCGCACTTCCGGACGATTTTCAATCGCAAGCTCCAAGTAAGCATCCGGCTTGCGCTGCTCAATTTTGACCGCCTTCAACTTTTTGGAATCGAGCTCGATTTCCTCGCCCATTTCCAAACCGGCAGCAGTTCGCAAACCTTCAAGCGCCTGATCTTGCAGTGCTTCGATTTCAAACTTGGTGGCTTCGAGATCAGCCAAGTCGACCTGCATTTTGCGCTTGTCGTTACTGGTGAAACGGCCACCTTCTTCGTCCAAGTCTTTTTGAATTTGACGGATGGCTTTGTCCATTTGGTCCAATCCGTCGTTCAAAATTTCAAGAGCCATCGAAGTTAACTGCGCGCCCCAGTAAGCTTTTTTGACAATCATGTCTAATTGAGCGCGCGCGTAATCGAGTCCCGCCTCGGCGGCTTCGACACCAGCTCTTGCGGCTTTTTCGGCAGCAGCGATTTTACCGAACGTGTAAATTGGCAGCGTCAACTTTGCGTTGGCTTTAACGAATATTCCCTTTTCACCATCGACAGTTAGGCTATCACTATCAATGATTTTTTGACCGGGACATGGCTCGACAAGCTGATTGCCGTTTTCGTCAAAATGCCCAGGAATAATGCACTGCTTCATGAGCTTACGCTCAGGAAACGGCGCCACACCAGCTTCTAACTTAAGTGTGGGCACCCAGGCGTAGTGAGCATTTGAGAACAAGGCTTCGTATTTATCGAGAGTAGCCTGAGCGATGTCGAGCACAGGATTTCGATCGCGCAGAAGAGCACGCAAATCATCTAATGAATACGGACCTTTACGAGGTTTAACCGATTCTTTTGATTTTGCATCTTCATGAGATTCTGCAGCCAACGAAACCAGCGGAAAAGCGCAAAGCACCGCGAAAAAAAACTGCGAAAGAGCATGTGTATACAGCATGTTTGGCTGCTTAAAGCGAGAAAGAGTTGAAGTCAAGATTGATAGTTTCAGATAAACAGAGATCTACAAAATGCAAAAAATCAGAGACGAACAGCTTCATTTTAATGTAAAGTGATGCGTTCTTCTCATCTGGAGTCCGCTGACGTTGAACACACCCGAAGACCTGCAGAGCTTCGAACAATACACCGAACGATTCATTCGCTTGGTGGGCAATTTTCAAGAAGGCCAGTACGGCCACTTCAAAGGCCGCCTCGTTCGCCGACTGAAAAAATCTGATTTCGATGTAAAAATCGCTGAGTACATCGAACTTGGAAATCGTTTCTCTGAAATGATTCAGTCTGGCGATACCATCGACGACACCGTCGCTGCTGACCTCCGCGCAACTGAGATTGAACTCGTATTCGAGGAATCTCTCTTCTTCCCAAGCCCCTCTCGTCTTTGAGTCGCGCTTGGGCCTTTGCTGCCCTTCTCACTGTTTGCGCTGCACCGATTCGCGCCGAAAACGTGACAACCACGTTGACTCGCGCAAGTTTGCGCTTTGCACCATCGTCGCGCTCAAATGCCGAATTTCGTTTGGGCTGGCGGGCTTGGATGGAGCGGCGCTACGGCGAGGCATATCAGCATTTTAAAGCGTTCGCGAGTGAGCCTGATTCTGCGCCAGCGCTTTATGACCACCGAGCGAGCAAGATTTTAGCGGCGTACTTCACACACGAAGATTTATCGCTGCGCAAAAATCGCATGCTGGACGCGGCGTTAGCGGAACCGGCGATTCAAAATTACGCACTTTTTGAAGCCGCTCAGGTGGCTTCTCCAAGTGAGCAAATCGCGTTTGCAGCACAAATCGATCCGAGATCACGATTTTATGAACCCACAGCGAGGCTTGCGGCGGATGCGCTGTTTGATCGCGGCGATGAGGAATCGCTGAATCGTGCACGAATTACGCTCTCTACGCTGTCGGAAGGTCCCGTAAAATCGTACTTTTTGGGTCGAGAGGCTGAAGCGGCCGGCGATTTTCAGAAGGCAGCGCTTTTTTACCAACGCGCAGCGCGACTTGCAAAAGGCGAAAAAGAC
>JAZUEA010000199.1:0-3564 GCA_045639945.1 Myxococcota bacterium | reverse complement strand
TGTCCACAAAACAGTGGAAACGGTGAGTGCAAAAAGCACAAGCGCACCACCCATGGTGGGTGTGCCAGCTTTAGAAAAGTGACTTTCTGGGCCGTCTTTGCGCACGACCTGGCCAATTTGTCGCGACTGCAGCTTGCGAATGAACCATGGGTGCAGTTTGAACGAGATAATGGCCGCAGTCAGCATAGCTGCAATGATGCGCAGCGAAACGTAGCGAAAGACTCGCAGCGGCGGGAAATACTCGCGAAGAATTTCCATCAACCAAACGATCATCGCTTACTCCTGATTTTTTTGAGCCTGAAAGCGCGCGACAATGCGTTCCAGGGCGATCCCACGTGATGCCTTAAAGAGAATTGCTTCACATGGCATGAGATTTGAAAGTACATCAAAAGCAGCGTCGTGATCTTTAGCGAAAATCGCGCGCTCTTTGGGAAATCCTGATTCAATCGCGGCTTCAACGGTTTGCGCGACGGCGTTGCCCACTGCGATGAGATGATGCTCGCCGGGAAGGCTTGCAACTGTTTGTCCCAGCTCTCGGTGCGCTTCGTTAGACGTTTCACCCAATTCTAGCATGTCACCTAACACCAGGATTCCATTGGGAAAACGCTTGGCAAAGTTTTCAACTGCGCTGCGCATGGAAAGCGGATTTGCGTTGTAACAATCGAGCACAGCCGGCGTGCCATTTGGCAGCGTAATGGTTTCACCGCGCATGTGAGGCGGTTCCATTTCGGAGAGCGCTTGTAAAGCTGCGCGTAAATCCACACCGCATTTCAAGCCAACTGCGAGCGCGAGCAAAGCATTGTACAAGTTGTGCTGACCTTGAAGCTGCAATTTGAGCGGCCAGCGTGCATCGCCCAGTGCTACCTGCGCTTGAGCACCCGATTCGGTGTCGTGTGGATTGATAAGCCTGAGCGCATCGCTTGGGCGATCACCCACAAAAGTGATGGGCGCTTTTAAATTGCGCGTAAGTACCCAAGGATAGCTGATGTTCGACGGCAAAAATGCAGCACCGTTAGATGGAAGTGACTGGAATAATTCACCTTTTGCGTTTGCAACACCTTCTAAAGAGTGCAAGTTTTCAAGGTGTGCAGCGCCTACGCTGGTTAAAACGCCCAGGTTGGGTTTTGCCAAACTCGCAAGCCAGGTCAATTCATTGCGCGCGCTGATGCCCATTTCGACCACAGCAAATTCATACGAATCGTTGAGCCGAAGAAGAGTAAGCGGAACGCCTAAGTGGTTGTTTTGATTGCCTTTTGTTGCAAGCGTTGGTCCTTTGGTTGAGAGGACGCGCGCGAGCATTTCCTTGGTTGTCGTTTTGCCAGCAGAACCACTTACGCCAATTACACATCCCTGAAATTGTTCACGATTTAGATACGCGAGCAGACTCAACGCCAGCTGTGGTTGTGGGTGCATGATAATGGTTGCACGATCGCCCAAGGTGTTGACCAATCTCGCAGCACCACGAGTATCTGCGACAATGACTTTTGCACCGTTTTCAATGGCTTTTTCGGCAAATTCGTGCCCATCGGCATTGGGACCGCGCAGGCAAAAGAAGGTGTCACCCGGTACGCGCGAATCGATGGTAATGGTGCCAAGCTCTCTGTGGTCGCCGGCACTTAAATAACCTGCACTTACAAAAATGCCCCTAGAACAATCGTTTGAAAAGTCGGTTAGATCGTGTGTTGTTAAAGGTCTCATCTTGTAACCTCGCGATTTTGAAGCACTTCTTGTGCTACTTCGAGGTCGTCAAAGTGTGTTCGAACACCGTTTCGCTCTTGGTAAGTTTCATGGCCTTTACCGGCAATGAGTACAATGTCTTGCTGGCCTGCCATTGTAAGAGCGATCTCAATCGCACGCTTGCGATCTAATTCAATGAAAGTGTGATGAAGAGCTGGATGAGTGATTGCTGGCCGTGTGGATTTCAAACCATCGTATGCAGCATTCGCAATCATTTCAGGATCTTCGCGACGTGGATTGTCGGAAGTTAAAATCACGTAATCTGCTTTGGCTGCCGCTTCGCCCATGAGTGGACGTTTGGTTGCATCGCGATCTCCACCGCAGCCAAAGACACACCAAAGATGTCCATGACAAATCGGTTTAAGTGTTGCAATCGCGCGATCAATGGCATCTGGTGTATGAGAATAATCAATGACAGCAGTAGGACCGCCAGAGATTGATACACGTTGCATGCGGCCGCGCACAAATGCTTGAGACGCAGCTGTTGAAATTGCAGCAGGTGACACGTTCATTGCCAGTGCTGCGGCGGCTGCGTAGGCCAAATTTTGTGCATTAAATCGGCCAATGAGCGGACTTTTAATTTCGACTGAGCCTTTGGGCGTGCAGAGTGTGCCTGAAATGCCAGCTGCCGAACAATCGAGATTTTCGTAATGAATTTCAGCAGTTTTGTCTTCGAGAGAAACTCGCCAAACTGGTCGATTGGCCGCTTTTAATTCTGCTGCAAGTGTTGGTCCAAAATCGTCTTCGATATTAATGATGGAAACAGCACCTGCTTTTAACCGCTCAAAAAATAAGCGTTTTTTGGCCGCAGCGTAAGCTGCCATTGTGCCGTGGTAGTCCAGGTGATCTGGCGTGAGTCCAGTGAAAACACCAACTGCAGCATCAATGCCCGCTACGCGCTCTTCTTCCAAACCGATAGAGCTGAATTCCATGGCGAGCGCGGTTACGCCTGCTTGGCGCATTTCGGCAAAAAGCGCTTGTAAAGCGGGTGATTCCGGAGTGGTAAAGCTTGCCGGTCGGCGAGTTTTTCCGATTCGCTCTTCAATGGTGCCCACCAAACCGGAGCAAATCTGAGCGGCGGTGAGCATTTCAGAGATCAAGGTTGTGGTTGTGGTTTTACCGTTCGTTCCTGTAACTGCTGCGATTTCAATGCTTTTGGCTGGTTCTCCGTAAAACACGGAAGCCAATCGAGCCATTTCAATTCGCGGCTGAACAAGTTTTATGTAGGGCAGTGTCGTTTCAACGGGCTCAGGAGCAGCAATTGCGGCAGCGCCTGCAGCTTCGGCATTTGGAATAAAGCGGCGACCGTCCGTGGTTCGTCCCGGAAGTGCAATGTAAAGTGCGCCAGGCGTTACCTTGCGGCTGTCGTGGGTAATGCCCGAAATCTCAACGTCTGGACCTACTTGCGTGAGGCCAGCTGCGCGGCAGAGTTCAGAAAGTTTCACGGGTGATCTTCATCCACAGAAGCGAGATTAATCGGTTTGGCAGGAGCGCTGATTTGCTTAGACGCGAGTATTTTGCTCGGTTTCGCTGTATTTGCTGCACTCTTGGCGGAGCGCGATGTGCGGCGATTGCGATTCTTTAACTGCGGCCGACCAAATCGTGTCGATTTTAAAATATCCTGCGAAGGTCGAATTTCGCCTTTGAGTGCCAACTTGACCTGAACTTGTTCATTTTCAAGCAAAAGCGCTCCCGGCTCAGGCGACTGTTCAACTACCAATCCCTGACCTTCGAAGTGCGCCTGAATCCCGTTTTTCTCAATCAATTCAAGCGCAGCCGCGAGTGACCGACCTCGCAAATCGGGAACCAACAGGTGACTGGGAGTGC
>JAZUEA010000198.1:0-5042 GCA_045639945.1 Myxococcota bacterium | reverse complement strand
TCTCTTCGCCTTTGAAGCCAGAGGTATTTCTGCAGACTGTGGCAGTCTTTCGCTCGTTGTCGCCGATTGTGTCGACCCTAGAGCCCAACTGCAACGTTCAACGCCTTGAAATTAATACAGATATTGGATGTCTGTGGATTCGAGCGTTTGAAGCGTACGTGGTGATTGCGTTGAGCGCGCCTCAGGCGAAACCAGCGATCATCTCGGTGACCATTAACGCTGCAGTGCTTCAATTGAAGCGATCACTGGCTCAGCAAGGTCGGCTCACGGCGCAGAGTGCTTTTTCTCAGAGTCAGCTTGGCAACCAAAATATTTTTACGCAAAGCCAAGTTTCTGCGGCTCAAAGCTCGTTTTCGCAAAGCCAATTGGCCAATTCGCTTGTCGGTGATCCGCGTCGACGCACGGGATCGCTCACGGCGACGTCGTCCATGGTTGCGCTCGATTTCTCGTCCATGATGGGCGAAACGACACAGGCTTCCTCGAGTTTGATTACTGGATCGTTGCCCGTAAATGAGCATGCGGCAATGGCAAACAGCCACCGCGATTCGAGCGTTGCGCCATGGGAAGGTCGTGGAACCAAAGTTCACGCATCTGAAACGGATCCCGTTGGTGTTCGTGTTGTGCGCCAGTTGATTGGCGTTGCCACTTTCTACTTGGGGCCGGATGCGCTGGTTTTGGTCAAGTCGCTGCTCACGCAAGCGCACACTTCGCCGCAGACCGCAACGAAAACAGAATTTCAAGCGGTCGTTGATCAGTTGGCCTCAAAGATTCAAGAGCCGCAGCGTCAGGCGTTCAGGCTGGACGTTGCTACAAAATGCCGGGTGTAAAGGTTGAGCGTGATGAGCATGCCTTCTTCTATTCATGCACTGTCTTTGCTCACTCCTGCTCAAGAGAGCCAGTGGTTAGCGGCATTTCGATCGATTTCGCAAACGCTGGTTTTTTGGCCTTTTTCTAAAGCAAAAGAACTTACGGTTGCGCCGAGCTTTGTGCTGACGCAGCGCGCCAACGCTGAAGCTTTCCTTTCTTCGTTGGGCGTTACGCTTACGCCGCCGTTGGCCGTGGTTTTGGAGCAAGAGCCGACCATCAAAGAAATCGAGCAAATGCGCCGCCAAGGTGTTGCGCTTCTTTTGGTGGGTACGCCTTCGCCGGAGTTGGCCGAAAAGCTCGTTGCAGGATTAGGCCAGTCGACATCTTGGTTTAAAGGGGTTGGTCAGTGGGCGCGTTTGCCGGATGTGCTTCAATTTGTGGCATCAACTGGTCGGCCGTCTTTGATTACGCTTCAGGCTGTTGACGCGGCCAGCTCGGCGACCACACCGTGGGAATCTCAAACGCCGCCTTGGGATGAGTCCGCTTCTGCAAATTCCGCATGGTACGGCCGAATTTATTTGGAAAACGGCCTTGTTCAAGCGGCGGAAGTTCCTGGCGGGCAAGAAGGCGATTTGGCTGTCGCTGAAATGTTGCGCATCGAAAACGGCGTGGTTCGGGTTTTTGAAACCTTTTTGCCGTGGACGAGTGAAACGCAGCCTCGCGCCGTGCAGTCCTGCTTGCTCAACGCCACGTACTTGCTCGATGAGTCGCGTCGCGGTTCTTCGGGTGAAGAAGAGGAAGAGTCTCCGGACGATTCGTTCGATTTGAGCGCTTTCTCGACGCCGGCGCCGTTGAGCGGTGAACAGAATTCGCCAGACTTTGCGCAAAAGGTGAGCGCTGAGACTTCTGTGCAGCACGTGAGCTTGTCTGATCCATTCGCGGATCCGTTTGCGTCTCCGCAAGGCACAGCTTCATCGGGTGGTCATTCGGGCTTCAGTTCTGTGGAGCGTTTGCCCGTTTCGTTAACGCCAAAAAATGTACCGTCGCCGTTGTCGCCGCGTCGCGCTGCAACCTTGCCGCCGGGCAATGTGTTTACCAACTCGCCCAAAACGGCGAGTGGTTTGCGGCCGTTGCCGTCGCTTTTGGGTCAGCGCAAAGACATGCACGAATCGCCGGCTCCGACTCCACAACCGGCTCCACAGCCGGCGGCGACCGGTCTTGCTTCGCTCGGTTTGAGTTTAGTTTGTCGTTCAACCATGAACGGCGAAGTCGAAGAAACGTCGGGCGTGGGTGATGCGCCGTTGTTGGCTGCGACGGCACTGGAATCGCAGCGCTCAATTGACCAAATCACGCAACTGTTTGGCGCAAAAAAGATTGAAAGTTGGAGCATGTCGACAGATCGCGCGAGTTTCTACTGCGCTGCGATCAATGCTTCCAGCGTGCTTTGCGCACAAGATCCAGTGAGCAAGTCGCCGCATACGGCATTGCGTTCACTTGAGCTGATGGCCCAGCGCTTAGGGGGCTGAGGATGTTGGAACTTCCGAATGTCCAAATGCCCAAAATCGGCGATCAGCTGGGCTATTACGTTCTTCAGAGTGTTTTGGGTGAAGGCGTTCAAGCCAAAGTTTTTTTGGCGCAAAACACTCTGCTCAAGCGTTTGACAGCTCTCAAAGTTTTTAAACGCGCTCCAGAAACCGATCACCACATTTTACGTGAAGCGCGCACGATTGCAGCTTTGGAACATTCCAATATCGTGCGTGTTTTTCAGATGGAGTGCGTGGGACGTCTTTGGTTTTTGGCAACGGAATACATCAATGGTGGCTCAGTGGCCGATCGCTTGGCGCGCGGTCCGCTGCCTTTGCCTGATTTGTTGGCGTTTGCTCAAGATGCCGCGTCTGCTTTGTCGTATGCACATACACATAAAGTGCTGCACAACGACTTAAAGCCGCAGAACTTTTTGATTTCTACGCCAAGCTGTGCGGAAAGCACTGGCCGCGATACCCTGAAACTTGCCGATTTCGGTTTGGCGAGCGACGAAGGTGGCGCGGAATTTGTCGGCACACCGCTTTACATGGCGCCCGAAATTTGGATGCGCCAAGGTCCGAGCCAATCGTCCGATCTCTATAGCCTGGGTGCGTGTTTGTACCACATGGCAGTAGGGCGTCCGCCGTTTATGCCGGCTTCGAGCGATTTGTTGCGAAAGGCTCACCTGGAGCAAGCGCCTAAGATTCCCACTTCTTTGCCGGGGTATTTCCGTTACATACTGAAATGCCTGCTCGAAAAGCGCCCAGAGGATCGCCCGAAGGATGCGCGATTTGTTTTGGAACAGATTTCGCCGAATGGGGATTCGCCGGTTCTTGATTTGCCGGTTCTCGCTACGCAGCGCCGCGAAACGACGTCATGGCTTTTGAAGACGCTCGACGAAAAAGGCGAAGATTTATCGATCTATACCAATTTCAAAGAGGAGCTGAGCACTCTGCTTGCGGCGGCACCGCGACTTTTGATTGTGAAATGTCGCTATCCGCAAATGGTCAGTTCTGTGGTGCGGCAGGCTCTGGAAAGCACGCCTTCTATGCCGTTGGTTGGACGTTGCCTGGTTTCCTCCGATCCGATTGAGCAATCGCGACGTCTCGAAGAAGTTTCTCATGCTGCTCGCGCAGATGGCGTAATTCACGTGCATCTGGAGCGTGCGCTCAACCCGATTGAGTCCGAGCGTTTGATGTGTTTGGCCGAAGATGCAGCCTCAGCGCGTCGAACCTATCTCATTACGGGCAGCGATTCGATGCTGAGTTCGTTCTTTGAGCATGTTCGTGCATCTGGTCGTGAGGGTGCTGCGCGTCTTGTTGATTTTGGCGTTCCAAACGATGAGTTGTTGACGCTGCTAATGAAGAGCGCAGCAAGTGTTGCGAATTTGTGTGCGTTTTCGGTCGCAGCTCGAAAGCGTTGCATTGAGTTTGAGCAGCAAACGCCCGAAGATTTTGAGCTTTTGCTGCACAACGCGATTGCTCTCACGCGTTTGACTGGTCAGCATTTTGTGACCACGTGGGCGATTGAAGGTGCTTTGGCGCATTCACAGCACATCGACAGCATGTCGGATATTTCTCCGGATTGGGTGGTTCCGCCGCAAATGTGGCCGCCCATCAAAGAGCCGCCTGTGCCGCCGGAGCCTACGCCCGTACCGATTCAGTCTTCTGCGGCATTGGGCAGTAATCCTTCTCGCGGTCGTCGTCCGATTCGTATTCAAAGCCGTGGTCGTCGAGATCCCTTCTGCGACAGCTTTGTAGAATTCGACGAAGACAAAACTCTCATGGAATAATCTCTTAAATCCTCTAGCTTCTCTCTATCTCCCTGAATTTAAAGATAAATTTATTGTTTCTCAAAATGCCCAAGCGATAGCTCTGCGTTTTGTGGATTTGTGCGGAGAAATGAAGCGGCTGAGCGCACGCGTGTGTCGCACTTTTACGGTGGCTGTTCTAAACTTGCTATCTTGCCGAAATTAAAGGTGATTTTAATACGCCTGCAAAAATACAGACACGATAGATCTGCAGACTGCGGAATTTTCGATTTGGTATGGAAAAATGAGAGAGGCGAGTTAGGCGGGATTAAGCGTTGCTGAGGCGCTCGAGCGTGCGGCCAGGAGCTTTGTTTGCAGGGCCCAAAAGGGTGATGAAGGTCTGCTGGTGGTGAACAACGTAAATGCAGGTTTGATCGCCACTTGAGGCCCAACCCGTAACGTCGCCCAAACCGAGGAGAGCACCCATTTCAGAGAGGTAGTTCTCGGCAAGAACGGTTGCAGCAGCTGCGCTCTCAGCATCGAAGGCGCCCTGCATTTTGACGACCATTCCATCGTACTCCGCTTCCACGGCTCGATCTAAGCCAGGGGCGACGCGGAGGAGATCTTTCAAATCGCTCATGGAAATCTCCTTTGGGGCTTACAGCTGCGGCACTGCGCTCTGGAAGTCTTTGCGGCTACGCGCAGGCAACAGAGCAGCGAGTTCCTGGATGAGGTATGCATAACGCGAGCGCGGCAAAGAGCTCGGTGTTGCACCAAACTTTTGCTGCAAGGTCTGGCGCACGGTTGTTTGCGCATCGCCTTCAAAGTAGTCGCCAAATGCGCGGATGACGTGGCGGATCACGGAGATCTCAACCATCTCGCCCATGTGGCTGGCAGAAAGAGCGCTGGCGCTATAGCTCTCAGCTGCGAACGCTGCGGAGGCGGCATCGAACGAAGGAAT
>JAZUEA010000197.1:0-4803 GCA_045639945.1 Myxococcota bacterium | reverse complement strand
TAAAATTGCATCTATTGAATTTTGTTGAATAACGATGCGATTTCGAACAGATTGATCTAATACGAATCGATTTGTAATACGAGTCATGAGTGATTCTTGAGTAAATACAATCGCACTCACAATCATAATGGGTATCCAGATTTTTTTCTGGCGCCACATCCACCAAAGCACAGCGCATGCAAATGCGATCATGCTTCCACGCGAACCAGTGAGCACAAGTGTAAAAAGCACAACAGCAAGCGCTGTTGCCAAACATAGTCTTTGCCAAATAGATTTTGTCGCAAGTATCAAGCCAAGAATTGAAAGTCCGCTAAAAACAAGACGAATTCCCAATTCATTCGGTTGTTGAATCAATCCCATCAAGCGTGATGACCAGTTTTCTGTTGTCAATGAATAGAGAGCGTGAAACACACCCGCTGCAGCGATTGTATATACAAAGACCTTAAGATCTTTAATTTCATGCACCTGATCGCAAAGCATCAACATGACACCAGCACTCAAAAAATATCGAGTCATCACTCCCCAAGGCTTATGAACCGCAACTCCAAGAACAGCACTTACAGTTAGCCATGTGAGAAACACGATAAAAATCCCATACTTCTCTGGAATTCTAATCGATTCATGATGAATAAAGTGTCGCAATATCCATGTAATAAGAGCAACAACACTTGCAACATCGTATAAACTGATAAAGCCAATCGGTGTGCGTAAGTCCACTTCATAAAACATAAAAGTGGTAGCAATCGCATAAATACAAAGTTTCGGCCAACGAAAGAATGCTAAAAATACAGTAATGGCAAAGGCAAGTGACACACCTATTTGTGGCATGTATGTGGCAAAAAACGCACAAACAAGTGCAAAAAAGGTCGCACCGAATAGAAAGAGTGAGTATTTCAGCGCAGAATTCATCAGACGGTAAGACGAGCGACGACCTGACCTTCCTCCACGAATTCACCTTCTTCAACCAAGATGCTTTCTAGCGTGCCACGCATAGGAGAGGTCAAAGGAAGTTCCATTTTCATGGATTCAATAATTAAGATATCGTCATCTTCTTCAATGTTTTCGCCGACTTTTGCGACAAGCTTCCAAACAGTTCCAGTAATGTGTGCTTGAATATCCATCACTCACCTACTCGCCAGCAAAGCCAGCGTATCTGTATCAAAAGCACCAGTTTGCCATGCTTCCGATTCAAAAACGGCCATCAAAAATGCACGATTAGACGCTAACGGTTCAATCACAGTGTCATCCAACGCAGAATGCATTCGAAGTGTAGCTTCTTCGCGTGTATCTCCCCATGAAATCAGTTTTGCGATCATGGGATCATAGTAAGGCGTTAAAAGGCATGGCGAAGCATAGCCGGTATCACAAAGCGTATGCGCTGCATTAGATGGTTGAAATTCAACGATTTTCCCAGGCCGAGGCAGAAAATTACGCTTGGGATCTTCAGCATAAATGCGCGATTCAATGGCATGACCATGTGTTACACCTTGCGCTGGCAATACATCTTCACCGCGTGCAAGTTGCAATTGAAGCACCACTAAATCGAGTCCAACTACGCATTCAGTTACACGGTGTTCAACCTGAAGTCTCGGATTTTGTTCAATAAAATACCAATCGAGCTCAGGTGTAACCAAAAACTCAACCGTGCCCAATCCTACTAAATGAGAAGCTTTTGCAAATCGAATGGCTGCATCATGCAACGCAACTCGCAACTCAGGATGTGATTCACAAAGCAAAGATGGTGATTCTTCGATGACTTTCTGATGGCGCCGTTGAAGTGTGCATTCACGCTCACCCAAAGTAATCCAGCGTTGACCATCTGATGCAACTTGTACTTCGATGTGTCTTGGATGTGTTAAACACTTTTCCAAATACAAGCGACCATCGCCGAAAGCACGCTCTGCACGTGTCTGACTCTGTTCCAGCGATTTTTGGAGAGAATCCTCAGACGGTACCAGTATGATGCCAATGCCACCACCACCAGAAACAGCTTTTATCAAAACTGGATAGCCAATTTTTTGTGCATCCGCAGCAACTTCATCAAAATTACTCGCATTTTTGATTTCAGTTCCGGGCACAACCGGAATACCGAATTCAATCGCAAGTGCTCGCGCTGCAGCTTTATCGCCAGAGAGCTCAAGTGTTTTTGGCGACGGCCCCACAAAAATCAGACCGGCATCAGCACAAGCCCGTGCAAAAGCTGCGGATTCAGACAAAAAACCATATCCAGGATGCACATAGCGCGCACCAGAAGACTTTGCTGCCTCAATCAGTTTTTCGATGCACAAGTAACTTTGTGCCGCCATCGCCGGGCCAATCGCAATCGCCTCATCGGCTTTCGACAAGTACGGCGCGTTCACATCCGCATCCGAATAGACAGCAACCGCGCGCAGGCCTAACCGATGCACCGCGTCGATTAATCGGTTCGCCACCTCACCGCGATTGGCACACAGCACAGCCTCAGTCATGTTCACCCCACGGACGCCCAAAGTGATCAAACGCGCGCTTGGTCGCAACTCGGCCGCGTGGCGTGCGATGCAAGTAGCCTTCTTTTAATAGATAAGGCTCGTAAACGTCCTCAACTGTTTGCTTTTCTTCGCCAATCGCCGCTGCCAACGTGTCCAAACCGACCGGGCCACCATCAAATTTATCAATGATGGTCAGCAGCAATCGGCGATCCATGCGGTCAAATCCGGCGCGATCAACCTCGAGCTGCTCTAACGCAGCATCCGCGACTTCGGCCGTCACTTTGCCCTGCGCGCGAATGTCCGCGAAATCGCGAATGCGTCGCAAAAGCCGGTTTGCAATACGCGGCGTACCACGACAGCGCACAGACAGCCCATGCGCCGCACCTTCACCCAATTCAAGTCCCAACAACGCCGCGCTGCGCTCTATAATTTGTTGTAATTCCGCAGGAGTATAGAATTCGAGATGTTCTACAATTCCAAAACGATCACGCATTGGCGACGTTAACAAGCCGCTTCGAGTTGTAGCGCCAATCAGCGTAAATGGCTGTAATTCCAACGGATAACTGCGCGCACCAACACCTTCGCCCACCATCACGTCAAAACGGCGAACTTCCATGGCCGGATAGAGATTTTCTTCAACCACAGCGCTCAATCGAGGGATTTCATCAATAAAAAGCACATCGTTCTGCTCAAGGTTGGTCAAAATCCCCGCCAAATCGCCCTTTTTCTCAAGAGCCGGCCCTGACGTGATATGCAATTTAGAACCCAACGCATCCGCAATGATGTGAGCAAGTGTGGTTTTGCCCAAGCCAGGCGGGCCACTGAGAAGCACGTGGTCCAAGCACTCACCGCGACGTTTCGCCGCTTCCACATAAATGCGCAGGTTTTCTTTAACCTTGGTTTGACCAATGTAATTGTCGAAGTCGTGTGGCCGTAAGGCTTTTTCCAGTCGTTCTTCGCGAGGATGCAATTCCATCGACGTCAAGCGTTCACTCATTTCTATCCTCGATTACGACTTTTTCAAAAGCGACAAGGCTTCGCGCAAAAGCGCCTCAAAGCTCAGATTTGCCTTGGGGCGCAGCTGCTCGATCAGCGATTCAACATCTTTCGCGCTATAGCCCAAATTCTTGAGCGCGCTCTCCAAATCGCTCAATGTGTCCGGCACGTCAAAGAGCGTTTGAGTCTTAACGCCGCGTTTTTGCAAGCGATCTTTCAGTTCAACAACCAAGCGCTCAGCTGTGCGCTTTCCCACACCTGGAATTTTGGAGAGACGCTTTAAGTCGCCCGACACAATCGCACACGCCAGTTCATCCGCCGAGCAAGAACTCAAACACGCCAGCGCCAATTTAGGACCAACGCCCGAAACCGCTGTAAGTTGGCGATAAATCGCGCGTTCATCTTCGTCCTGAAATCCCAGCAATAAACACTGATCTTCGCGAATGTGAGTGTGAATCGCGAGCGTGCACAATTCCCCTTCACGCGGCAAGCGATCCAACGTCGTCAGCGGACAAAGGACCTCGAATCCTACACCATTCACGTCGACCAAAATGCCTTCAACAGACTTTCGAATCAGCGTTCCATGAAGTCGGCCTATCATCTCGAATCCTCTTTAATCTCCGCAGGTTAACGCTGTTTACAGTTCGCCTTTCGCAGCCATTTGCGCTCGAACCAGCGCCAACAGCTGCAACTTTGATCGGTGTTTCGCACCTTTTTGCGGCGTTGGCAATGGTGACGGCGCTTCCACGCAATGTTGACCGTGACACATCGCCGCCGCGAGCGCGTCCGCCGCATCTGCCTGTGGAGGCTCAGGCAATCCCATGCGAAGCGTGACCAATTTTTGAATTTGCTCTTTATCGGCGCGACCAGTGCCCGTCACAGCTTGCTTGATTTGCTGCGGCGTGTACTCGTGAACAGGTAAACCCTCAATGGCAGCCGTCGCAAGCGCCACTCCTCTCGCATGTGCCAAGGTGAGCGCGCTTCGAATATTTCGTCCGGTAAACACGCCTTCAACCGCCACAGCCTGCGGCTTAAAGGTGTGAAATAATTCAACAATTCGGCGCCAAAGCACCGCCAATCGTTCCGACAGTGGCTTAGACTCATCGAGCACAATCACGCCGTTATCGATGTGAATTAGCCGATTACCACTGCGCTCAATGATCGCATAGCCACAAAGACGCGTTCCCGGATCAATGCCGAAAATACGAAGAGGCTTAGGGTTTGAGTGCAGAGAGGACGGTGCGGGGGGAGGTTGCGAGATCACGGCAGGCAGAATAGCAGAATAGGAATCACTCGCCGGAGATGCGTTCCATTTCCTCGTCGGAGATGTCGGCGTTGG
>JAZUEA010000196.1:0-2137 GCA_045639945.1 Myxococcota bacterium | reverse complement strand
GAGAACTTGCGTGTGAACACTGGTATCGCTTAGACGCAGCTCGCGAAGATTTTGGTTATCACGCGGTGGTTTCACCCGAAGACGCCATGAAAGCCACGGTCGAGTATTTCCGCAGCACGCTTGAGGTCGCGAAATGAGTTTAGGGCTGGTTCAATTCAACGAAGCGCCATTTTTTGACGCGCGCGACTTGCCCGCCGCCGCCGCAAACTGCCGAGAAACTGCATTTGTGGTGCGCGATCCCAAATCGGGCGCAATTGGCGTGGGTTTTGGCGGACAATTCACCAACGACGCCAACGCCTGGCCATGCATCGCCATTTTGCCGCCGATCTACCCAGAATGGTTGGGCGACCGCAGCTTTGTTGAAACATACAAGTGCCGTTTTCCCTACATGCAAGGCGCGATGGCCAAAGGCATCGCTTCCGTTGAATTGGTGAAAGCGGTTTCCAGCGTCGGTGGAGTAGGCTGCTTCGGAGCAGGTGGACTTTCGCTCGAAACGGTTGAAAGCGCTGTCGCAAGCATTCGAGAATCATTAGGAAACACACCTTTTTCGTGTAACCTCATGCATTCGCCGGGTGCGCCGGATTTTGAACTCGCGCTGGCCGATCTTTACTTGCGCCACCAAGTGCCGCTCATTGAAGCCGCCGCTTTTTTGAATCTCACGCCTGCACTCGTTTATTTGTGCGCTAAAAACCTTTCGCTCAACGCACAAGGCCAAGTGGTGCGCCGGCAACGTGTTATGCCCAAAATTTCGCGTCCAGAACTGGCTCGCCGCTTTTTTGAGCCGGCGCCACGCGAAATCCTGGATTCACTCGTAGCCAACGGCCGACTCACTGCAACCGAAGCGGCAATTGCTCAACAAATTCCGCTGGTTGAAGATTTAACAGCCGAAGCTAACAGCGGCGGACACACCGATTGCCAAGCCTTCCCGGCGTTATTGCCCATCATTTTGGAGCTTCGCGATAAACTCGCCCCCAACGTTCGCATTGGCGCGGCGGGCGGCATGAGCACACCTCGCGCGGTCGCTTCCGCTTTCGCAATGGGCGCTGCCTACGTCGTAACCGGCTCTGCCAATCAATCCGCCGTTGAAAGTGGTCTTGAAAGCAGTGGTCGCGCATTGCTTTGCCAAGCGGAATTAAGCGACGTGATGACCGCGCCCGCCGCCGATATGTTTGAGCAAGGCGCCGAGGTGCAAGTCCTTAAACGAGGCACACTTTTCGGACAACGCGCTCGCAAACTGAACGCCATTTACCGCCAGTACCAAAGCTTGAGCGAATTACCAGACTCCATGCGCAAAACGCTGGAAACGCAATATTTCCGTTGCTCTTTGGACGACGCCTGGCAGAGCACAGAAAACTACTGGCGCAATCGCGAACCTGCTGAAGCCGAGCGCGCCGCACGCGATCCGCACTACCAAATGGCGCTTTTGTTCCGCAGCTACCTAGGACAATCAAGCGTTTGGGCCATTCAAGGCACCCCCGATCGCAGCTTAGATCGCCAAATTTGGTGCGGCCCGGCCATGGGTGCTTTCAACGACTGGGTTCGTGGCAGCTTCTTGGAAGCACCTGAAGCACGTCACGCCGGCCAAATCGCTCTTAATTTGCTTGAAGGCGCTGCTCAAATCACACGCGCACAGCAACTTCGCGCAAGTGGCGCCGCCATGCCAAACGACGCATTTCACTTTTCACCTCGCCCCCTTCGTTGAGGATTTCGATGTCCAGTCACGATCTCGCCATTGTTGGTATCAGCGCGCTTTTCCCCGGTTCGGTCGACACCGACGGCTTTTGGCGCAACCTCCTCGAAGGTCACGATTCAATCACCGACGTACCGATTACGCACTGGCGCATTGAAGATTATTACGACGCTGATCCGTCCGCGCCCGATAAAACCTATGCAAAACGCGGCAGTTTTCTTTCGCCGATCGATTTTGATCCGGTTGCGTTTGGCATTCCGCCCAAGCAGCTCGACTCGATCGACACCGCGCAGCTTTTAGCGTTGATCGTTGCGCGCCGTGTGCTCGACGATTTTCAATCGCACGCGCCAGAAAACATCGACCACAACAAGACTTCGGTCATTTTAGGTGTAACATCGGCGCAAGAACTTTTGCTCGACGTCACATCACGTTTGCAAAAGCCAATCT
>JAZUEA010000195.1:0-1767 GCA_045639945.1 Myxococcota bacterium | reverse complement strand
CATCCGCTTATGGCGCAAAAGGACTTGCCGGTTTTTGGTCGCCACAATGTGTTGAACGCACTTGCTGCACTCGCTGCAACAGATGCCATGGGTTGCGACCTCACCAAGGCGGTCGAGGGTCTACGCCACTTCAAAGGACTGGATCACCGCTTAGAACTCGTTTGCGAGCACAACGGCATTCGCTGGTTCGATGATTCCAAGGCAACCAATCCGCATGCATCCGCCGTGGGATTGCGCGCATTGAACGAGCCTTTAGTTGTGATTGCAGGCGGTTACGAAAAAGGTTTGCCGCTTGATCGTTTGTTGTCGGCGCTCAAAGAACGCGCGCACCACGTTGTTGTCATGGGCGACACTGCCGATCGAATTGCCAAAGAATTGGGTGGCGCTTTACCGCTCAGTCGTGCAACCGATATGGAAAGCGCCGTTCGCTTGGCCGCACAAGCAGCTGTTCCTGGAGACGCTGTTGTGCTTTCGCCCGCTGCGTCTTCGTACGACCACTTCAAGAACTTCAATCAGCGAGGCGACCTCTTTAAAGCTGCGGTTCGCGCATATTGCGGCATTAAAGCTTAAAATTTTATAGGCATTTCACTGCTTTTCCGTTATTTCCGCGTTTCTGATTGCTCAACTTCACAATTCCGAGAGAACTTTCATGGCCGAATCGATTCGAACCTCAGACCTCAGCGGTCGCATCGCTGCGCTGCGTAGCCGTCTCCTCGATCTCGCGAGGTACTTAAACGACAAAGAAAAGCGCGAGCGCGTCGCCGAGCTGGATCACCTTAGCCAGTCTTCGGAATTTTGGAACGACCAGGAGCGAGCGCAAGAATTGCTCCGCGAGCGCGCCGAGCTCAAAGATTCTTTGGATCGCCAGGACGCCGTTCGCGCGCTCATTGACGACGCCGAAGTGATGATCGAGCTCGCTCAAGAGGAAGGCGACGAAGCCGGTATCGAAGAAGCGCGCGGCAATTTGGATCAAGCTTCGTCACGTTTGGACGACTTGGAATTCGCGCGCATGCTGTCTGGTCCACACGATCGCAGCAACTGCTTCATCGAAATCAACTCTGGCGCCGGCGGCACCGAAAGCCAGGACTGGACCGAAATGGTCCTGCGCATGTTGACGCGTTACTGCGAATCCAAAGGCTGGACGGTCTCATTGCAGAGCTACCTGCCTGGCGAAGAAGCCGGCGTCAAATCAGCCACCATCGAAATCGAAGGCGAGTACGCATTCGGTTATCTCAAGGCCGAAAACGGCGTTCACCGCTTGGTGCGCATTTCGCCTTTCGACGCAGCCAAACGTCGCCACACCAGCTTCTGCGCAGTGTCCGTCATGCCTGAAATCGACGACTCCATTAAGATTGAAGTCAACGAAGCAGACATCGTGATGGCCACGTTCCGCAGCTCCGGCGCCGGCGGTCAGCACGTCAACAAGACCAACTCCGCCGTTCGACTTACACACGTTCCATCAGGCGTGGTGGTCGAATGCCAGGCCGAGCGTAGCCAGCACAAAAACCGCGCCAAAGCATTGAAAATGCTGCAAGCTCGTTTGTACCAAATCGAAATGTCGAAGCGCGTTGAAGAACGTGACGCTCTTTATGCCGGCAAAGCGCACATCGACTTCGGCAGCCAGGTTTGCAACTACGTTTTGCAGCCATACCAAATGGTCAAGGATGTGCGCACCGGCTACGAAACCAGCGACACCGAAGGTGTTTTGAACGGCAATTTGGAAAAGCTCATCGAAGCCTTCTTGCTCATGTCCGCAGGCGAACCAAC
>JAZUEA010000194.1:0-1765 GCA_045639945.1 Myxococcota bacterium | reverse complement strand
CGTGATCGGCGCCGCGCTCGGTGGCCATTTCGGCGTTGGGGCAGAGACCAACAATGCCCTGAGCGATTTCGATGAAAACGCCGTAGCTTTCGATGCGAGTGACCTTGCCCTTGACGATTTCGCCAACCTTAACCGGTGCTTCGACAGGAGCCTTGGGAGCGCGAGCGGCAGCGAAGGTTTCGGTCATGAGTCCGATGCGGCGGCGTTCAAAGTCGATGCGGTCGACGACGACGTCGATTTCCTGACCAACTTCGAGAACTTCGCTCGGGTGGTTGATGCGCTTGTCGGGGGTGATGGCCGAAATGTGCAACAAGCCGTCGATGTTGTCCTGCAAGGAAACGAAGGCGCCGAAGCCCTGGAGACGAGCGACTTTGCCGTGAAGCTTCTGGCCGGACTGCAAGGTGCGCGCGTAAGAAGTCCAAGGATCGTCCTTGAGTTCCTTCATGCTGAGAGCGACGCGGCCCTTGTCGGAGTCGATGCGGATGACCTTGACCTCGACAGCGTCACCAACGTTGACCTTGTCGGAAGCCTTTTCGACGCGCTCGTGGCTGATCTCGGAAACGTGGACCAAGCCTTCAACGCCCATCGGAAGTTCAACAAAAACGCCGAAGTCGCGAACCTGGGTGACTTTGCCCTGGTAGACATCGCCGACCTTGATCTGGCTCTGGATGGCTTCGCGCTGCTCGTCCAACAAAACCTTGCGGGAAACCACGAGGCTCTTGTTCTTGGCGAACTCGGTGATGCGGAACTCGTAGGTGTTGCCGACCTGGCTCTTGGGATCGCGAATGAAGTGATCAGCAAACTGAGACGCGGGGCAGAAAGCGCGAACGCCGCCGACGCGAACTTCGAAGCCGCCCTTGTTGATGTCGACGATCTTGCCTTCGACGGGGGTCTTGTCGCGCCAGGCCTGCTCGAGATCCTGCAACACGCGACCGGCCTGCACCTTCTTGTGGCTGAGCTGGATGGCGCCCCGGGTTTGGACGACGGCGAATTCGAGCTCGTCGCCCTCGTTCACCGAGATGTTGCCTTCATCGTCCTTGAGTTCGGAGAGCTCGATGTAGCCTTCGCTGCGAGCGCCGTAGTCAACAAATGCGACATTACCCGTAATCTTTACGATTTTACCGGTAACGATGTCGCCAACGGCAACGGTGCGGCCCGAGAAGCTGGTTTCCAATTCGGCTTTGCTATTTGCTTTGGTGTGGGTGTCGTTCATGGCTGTGGTGTGCATTCCTCGAAAGTGGCGGCCTGTGGTTTCTATCGTCAAAGTGGCTCGCCAAGCACGTCAGAGTTGAATGCCTGTTTTATACACCTAGATCAAGCAGAATGATCGTTTTTACATTCTCTGTTTTGTTTTGAGGATTTCTTTTGCGTCATCAAACGTCGCGACAGGCTTTTCAATCTGTTATGAATGCCTCTTATTTTGGAGGTGATTGTGCGTTTTTCTTTGTTGTTGTTGGCGGCGTTGTGCGCTTACGCGTGTGCTGAATCTGATGGCACCAAGCCTGAGTGTAAAATCAACTCGGATTGTCCGCGTGCTCACGTTTGTGTGGACGGTCAATGCGTTGTGAGCGATGCGGGGGTGATTGCAAAAGACTCAGGCGTTACCGATGCGAGTGCTTCAAAAGATTCGGAAATCATTGAAGAAGATGCAGAAGTAATCGATGCAACGATTGTTGTCGATGCTGAGATTGATGCCGCTGTTTTAGACGCTGAAATTTTGGATGCCAGCGTTGTGGATGCGGCGATTTCGCTCGAATGCACGCCT
>JAZUEA010000193.1:0-1995 GCA_045639945.1 Myxococcota bacterium | reverse complement strand
GCTTGTTTGTAGTGACGCCAGAAATTCCAAATTCCGCTTAAACCTCGGCTACTTTCAAGTTCTCCGAATGCGGATTCCCCTTTTGCCGGATCACGTTGCCAAACAATCAGCGCCGGCACCAAAAACAGAGGGCGCTCACTTGAACGCTGAAGTTCGATCAATTTCTCGAAATAAGCAGGATCTGAAGCGGTATCTCGATCACGGCGCATGAACAAAAGCGCCGCGTTTTCAAGCGGCTGCAGCGCCAACGCAAGATCGTCTGGCCCTTCTGGCTTTATTTTTTGGGTGAATCTACGCCACGAATCTTTCACCCACGCTCGAAAACCTCGAAAAATACCGAGATTGAGATCATTCGCAAATCGAGCAAGCGGCAACTGGTGACGCAAAAAGAGCGCATTAAAAAAGAGGTAATCGAGTCGGCTGCGCGTGCGTTGGATGTAGACAATCTGTCCGCGCGACGCGAGATCCTGCAGCTTGCGAACCGATTCCGGCGACGGCATTGCGCGTAAAAAAAAGCGCTTCGCCACCCATCGCAAAAAGAACCCAAATCGGTCGAGCATGGAGCTCGCGCTTTTAAGCCTGTTCTGAGAATCGCTCACGTCTTCCTCTCAACAAAGGAAGTTTACAAGGCGCTCAAAGTGAATGCGAGACATCAAATGGCACCGCGTTTTTTAAAAAAAGACGCAAAAAGCGCACAAAACGCGAAAAGACCGAACGTTAGCTCACTCCATGATGCGAAAAGATTTTGTGACGGCAAACTCAATTTGCGTTGAACGAACCAAACGCCACCACAAACAACAATTACACAAGCAGCTGAAATCAAAGCAGAAATAGAAACAGCCGGCTTTAAATTTTGAGGATGCGTTTCAAGAGAGATCGCCGCCGCAGCTGCAACACTTGCAAAAAGCCCAAGAAAAACAGTGGGGCACATCCAACCTGTATTCGGAATTTCACGAACACCAAACGCAATCTGATTTACCAGCGGCTCGCTCACCGCTGGCACCACACCTGGTTCAACGATTCCAAACGCAGAAATCGCGAATAACAGCAATATTAAAGCGAAATTCGCAACGATGTGCTCAGCGATAACGTGTGTTTCAAGCACAAAGTTGTCTTTGGGACGGCAGCGACGGCGCACAACGCTACTCGCAATCAAAATCGCAATCAGCGGTAGCGCAATTTGAGCAAGACCCAATTGAACAAATATCACCGCGCACCACACCGAACACACTGCCAACACCACAAAAGATTGAGCGCAACGCACGGCAGCAGAAGTCAAAATCATAAGTAAAAGCAAGCAAGTTGTGGGCGCATTGTCCAACGAGGCAAGTACCGTAAAGGTTGCAACCATCGCGAACAAACAAATTCCCGAAACAACCTGGCGAAGTGTGGGGCGAGAAAGTTTTAGGCCGAAAATTTCTAAGTGCGGCAATGAATTCCAGCTTTGCCGCCAAGTAAAAAGCAAAAGCCAACCAATCAACGCCGCCACGCTCGCCCACGGCAGAATCTCGAACAGAGAAAACGGCATGTCGAGTCCTGACAATGGAATTTTCGTCAAAAGCAGCAAAGCCCACGGAATTGCAGTCACAATCGAAAAATAAATCAGAAGAAGCAGTTCAAATTGGATCATGCAATGCGCTTTGAACCTAAGCTCACGTTTCAAAAGCGAGTCTTGTGGCGGCTTTTCATTGAAATCTCCAGCGCTTTCATCGTGCCGGAATGTTTTTCCAATTTAAGGATGTTTCAATGGAATGTTGCTTTGCTGTCCAGTGCTTTTTTTTCGAAGTTGAGCTCGGCATACTGCACACATTGATGGAAGGTGTTGATGGACGATCTCATTGCTCTTTTTCAGCGCGGTGGCCCGGTCATGGTGCCGATTCTCGCCCTTTCGGTCGTCGCGCTTTGTGTATTTCTTGAGCGCCTTTATTCGCTGCGCAAAAAAAACGTAGTTCCTGAGGAATTTCGGGAGCTTTGCCGAAAAAAGCTCTCGAATGG
>JAZUEA010000192.1:0-5338 GCA_045639945.1 Myxococcota bacterium | reverse complement strand
CCGACTTACCCTTGGTAGCCATGCGGGCGCGGAAGCCGTGGGTACGAACACGAGAAACGTTGTGAGGCTGGAAAGTACGCTTGGACATGATTTCAACTCCGGCATCGCCCCCTCTCGGGGCGGCGGTCTTCAAAAATAAGCGCGAAACAGAACCACTTTTGAACAGCTTTGTCAACCCCATGTGCATCGCGCTGCGGATCCGCGCGAAGTTGTTGAGGATCGCGGTTTTTAGACGTGGCTTTTTAAGCTCAAAAACGGGCTATATCGGCGAGATTGTGGAAAAAACGATTTCGACTCAGAAGAAAAAACCACAGAATCGGTTTTGAATGAATTTGTAAAAAGTGTAATAAAATCAGCTGGTTTTGGTGGTGATCGTTGTAAGTGTCCGAAACTGTTGATCTTTGAGTTGTAAGAAATAGATCAAAAGTGGGTAATTTTTGACCCTGTAAAACGAGAAAGATCGCCTCAATTTTAGGCTCAACATCATCAACGAAGGTTTTGCCTGCGTCAAAATTTCTCACGTCGATTTATTATTTCTTCGCGATTTTCGGTAGTTCGCAAAATCTCAGAATTTTCGGTTGTAGAGCTTTTCCCTCGGGGTCATAACCCGCCCTCACCGCCGGTTCGCCGGATTCCGTTCAAAAATTGGTTGTCCACTTAGTGGGCAGCGTTCCGCCCGTGGATACGACTGTGTCCAGGGCCAAAGCGTGAGAGTATCCCGTGCAGGAGATGTGGCAAAAAGCCCTCGAGTTGATTCGAGCGCAGGTTTCCGAAGAGAACTTTTTAGAGTTCTTTGAGCCATTGCGCTTTTGCGACGTCGACGATGAGCGTGTGCTTCTTGAGGCTGAAAACGGCTACTACGCGGATTGGATCCGGACGTTTCACCTTGCGATTCCCACAGCTGCAGTCGAGGAAGCGTTTGGGCGCAAGTTGCGTGTTGAAATCGTGGCGCGCGATGCTCAAGTCTCAGCTCACACAGGCGAAACGGCTGAGCCTGTTGCGTTCAAGCCGGAATTGCGTCCCAGTGTAATGTCCGATGCGGGCGACGAAGTACTCAGGTCCTTCCCGCTCAATCCGAATTACACTTTTAAGCGCTTTGTGGTTGGTCCCAACAACGAAATGGCGCATGCCGCCAGCGAAGCGGTCGCGCGTAATCCCGCTCAGGCGTTTAACCCGCTGTTCATTTATGGCGGAACGGGCCTCGGCAAAACGCACCTGCTTCACGCGATTGCGCACAACATTTTGGAGCGCAAACCCAACGCACGCATCCTGTACATCAGCGCGGAAGAGTTCATCAATCAGATGATCGATTCCATCAAGTACCAGCGAATGGAAGCGTTCCGCGCTCACTATCGCACGCACTGCGATGTTTTGTTGATGGACGACGTGCACGTTTTGCAGGGCAAAGATCGTACGCAAGAAGAATTCTTTAATACTTTCAATGCGTTGCACTCGGCTCAAAAGCAAATTGTGCTCACTTCCGATCGCAGCCCGGCTGAAATTAAGCACCTGGAAGATCGCTTAAAGTCGCGATTCCACTGGGGCATGTTGGCGGATGTGAAGGCGCCGCAGTTTGAAACGCGTGTCGCGATTTTGCAGAAGCGTGCGGAAATTGAAGGCGTTGAATTGCCCGATGCCGTGGCGTTCCACATTGCGCGTCGCATTTGTGCCAACGTTCGTGAGCTCGAAGGTGCGCTGACGCGTTTGTTGGTGGGTGCGAGCGTGAAGCGCTGCCCGCTCAGCGTTGAATTGGCCGAAGAAGTGCTTTCTGAGCTCATGGAAAGCCACGCACGCTCGATCACCATTGAATCGATTCAGAAATTGGTGAGCGAGTACTACGACGTGCGCGTTGACGACATCTGCGGTCCCAAGCGTCCACAGGTCATCGCGCATCCGCGCAGCGTCGCCATGTACTTGTGCCGCAAGCACACGCAGGCGTCGTTCCCGGTGATCGGTCGCGAATTTGGCGGCAAGAACCACACTTCGGTGATGACGGCGGTTCGCAAAATCGAGCAGGAAATCGAGGAAGGCGGTGCCGTAAAGAGCGAAATCGACGTTTTAGAGCGCAAACTCGCGAACTAATTTTTTCGGTCGATTCAAACTCAAAAGCCCGCGTTTTGCGGGCTTTTTTGTGCGTAAATCTGAATAATATTCAGAGCTTAGTTTTTGCCAGAGTTCTTGAGCAGTGCGATGAGAATGTCTGCCTGGAACGTGGCATCGGCGAGCGCGTCGTGTGCGTTGTCGGGTTCGTGCAATTCTGGGTAGAGCTCGACGAGTTCGGGCTTGGAACAGTGCTTCCAAGGCAATCCATGGCAGCCCATCATCATCGACTTGGTGTCTAACGCGTTGTAACCAAATGGGTTTTTCATTTTTGCCCAAGCAAAGTACCACGCGACAAACATCCAATCGAACGGTGCATTGTGACCCACAAAAAGTGGATGCTCGCCGGGCTGGAGCTCTTCTTTCACAAAGTCGGCAATGCGCTGGCAGACTTCACGAGCGGGCAAACCGTTGGCTTTTAAATGCTCAACGGTGAGGCCGTGAATCGACATGGCTTCTTCTTCAAAACCGTCAAATTCCGGAATGATTTCAAAGTAGAAAGAGCGTCCGCGCTTGTAGCCGTCTTCACTGGCACGCACAACGACACCGGCTACGGAAACCATGTTGTAAAGTCCCGGAACAGGGCCGGAAGCTTCGCAATCCACGCAGAAATAAACAGTACGAGTGGTGTTTGGGACCATAAATCCTCGCGAGAAAAACGCGGCGTGATTACGCTTGAAAACTTTTAAAATCAACCAGTTGCAAAGCTATTTGCCTTTGCTGGATGGTGCAAATCGATCGCGCAACGCCTGACCTAAAGTGTGAATGGTGATGAACGCGAACAAAATCGCGAGTCCAGGAAATAACGCTAAGTGGCCGGAAATTAAGAAGTAACGAGCGCCTTGATCCAAAAGCACGCCCCATGATGGTACGTCGGGGCCAAGTCCCAAAAACGACAAACTCGCTTCGGACAAAATCGCGCTCGCAATGCCAAACGTTGCTTGCACAATCACCGGGCCCAGCAAATTGGGAATGAGATGCCGTGTGAGAATGCGCCACGTGGACGCGCCCATTGAGCGTGCCGCGAGCACAAATGGCCTTGTTCGCAAACTCAAAACTTGCGCGCGGGCCAATCGCGCGTAACCCGCCCAACCCGTAACGGAAAGCGCAAAAATTACAGTGGCTACAGAAGGTTCTCCGCGCAGAGCGATGAGCAAAATTGCAAGCAAAATGCCTGGAAATGCACAGAGAATGTCGATTGCGCGCATTAAAATTTCATCAATGATTCCGCCGAAATAGCCACTTAAGCTGCCTAAAAGTGTGCCCAGAACTGCGCAGATTGAAACGGTGCCCAATCCAACAATGAGTGCGACTCGTGCGCCGTAGAGGCAGAGCGTGAGCACGTCTTGGCCGTTTTCGTCGGTGCCAAGCCAATGTGAACTGCTTGGCGGTTGCAGGTCGGCCAGTAAGTCCACTTGTGACAACGGATATGGCGCAATCCATGGTGCGGCAATCGCGCAGAAAATCCAGAGTCCCAAGGCTGCGAGTGCGATTTTGGCGGCGGGTTTCATGAGTTCAACCGAACGCGCGGATCGATGGCGGCGTACAACACGTCGACCAATAAGTTCAATGTGACGTAAGTGGCCGCAATACAAAGAACAATGCCTTGCACCAGCGGATAATCACGTCGCTCGATCGCTGACAGCAAAAGCGTGCCCAATCCCGGTCGCGCAAATATTTTTTCGGTGATGATGGTGCCCGTTAAAAGCGCGCCCAGCTGCATCGCAACCAGCGTGACCACAGGAATGAGCGCGTTTCGACAAATGTGTTTGATGAGAATCAACGATTCCGACAGGCCTTTGGCGCGCGCCATCACGATGTAGTCTTCGTCGGCAGTTTCCAAAATGCTCGCGCGAATCATGGCGGTTAACTTGCCTGCGAGCGCCAAACCTACTGTTAATGCAGGCAAAACAAGGGCTGCGAGCGGGCGATTGGTCTCAATTGGACTCGGCAAAAAATTGGTGCTGACTGTGAGCGCCAACAGCAGCATGGGACCGAGCCAAAACGACGGCACTGCTTGGCCTGCCACCGCAAACGTGGTCGCAAAGCGGTCCAAAAAGCTGTCGCGCTTCACGGCTGCCAACAGACCAAGCGGCGCTGCGAGCAAAATCGCCACTGCCATGCCAGCGCCTGCGAGCGATGCTGTGGCCGGAAAAACTTCGCCTAACCGCGTTGTGACCGGCGTTCGATTCAGATCGAAACTGTGACCAAGCGAGCCGTCGAGCACATCGCTCCAAAAGCAATCGATGTATTGAACGTAAAGCGGCCGATCCAAGCAGAGCTCGCTTACTAACCGTGCGCGATCTTCTGGCGCGGCTTGCTCTCCCAAAAGCGCATCAACCGGATCACCCGGTGCGAGTCGTAGTGCGGCGAAAACCAGCGTGGACGCGCCCACCAAAACGAGCACCAACGCAGAAAGTCGTCGCGCCAAAAAGGCGGGAATGATTCGCTTTTTTCCGAGAAGCCAAAACGAAGCCGTGAGTAACACGACAGATATATATAGTAATGCGAGCCGTGCCGCCGACGCACTGTGCTCAGGTTGGAGCAGAGCCAACAGCAAAAACACAGCGAGCGGCGTCAAAAAAAGACTGAAAATCAGGAGTCTTCGCTTCATGCAGCGCTTCTACAGCCCTCCTTCGCAGATGGGCAAGGTCAAAATCTTTAACGATTGTGCAAAAAGTTCTTGACGCTCAAACAGCACACGAGTATAACCCGCCTCGTTCTTGGGGCTGTAGCTCAGTTGGGAGAGCGCTAGAATCGCACTCTAGAGGTCGGGGGTTCGATCCCCCCTAGCTCCACAAAGCCGTTCACGAAAGTGAGCGGCTTTTTTTGTATCTGCGTCTCGTTTCGCTCGGCCTTCCTTTTCGATTTCCAAACAAATCCCCGGCATCACGAGATGATTGAGTCAATTGATACAGCTCTGCGAACACGCAGCTTGAGTGCGCGCGCAAAGCTTTTTGTAATGAAATGAATAGGTTAGCGAACGATTTCGCTGGCGGCGTCGGCGTTGATGCCTTTGGGGGCAAGCTCTAAGTACTTCTTGCAGTAAGTGCGGGCGGATTTGAGATCGCGATCTTTCACGATGGCGCAGAGTTGGTAGTACGGCTCCGGCTCGTTGGGCGCGAACTGAATGGCTTTTTGCAAGTCATTTCGGGCGTCTTGAAGTTTATCCTGCATGATACGGGCACTCGCGCGAGCGGCGTAAGCTGGCGCAAATTCAGGATTTCGCGAACTGGCG
>JAZUEA010000191.1:0-5224 GCA_045639945.1 Myxococcota bacterium | reverse complement strand
AGCCCGGCACCAACGGCCAGCACGCGTTCTACCAACTCATCCACCAAGGCACGAAGCTCATTCCTTGCGATTTCTTGGCGCCGGTCGAAGCCCCTTACCCGATGGGCCAGCACCACGACATTTTGATTGCCAACTTCATCGCGCAGCAGGAAGCGCTTCTCCGCGGAAAGACGCCTGAAGAAGCACGTGCCGAGCTCGAAGCGCAGGGGCTGAGTGAAAACGAAATTCAGGTTTTGTTGCCGCACAAGGTGTTCGAAGGCAACCGCCCGACGACTGCAATTTTCTATCGCCGCTTAGATCCCTTCACTTTGGGTTTCATCGCCGCGCTGTACGAGCAAAAAATCTTTGTCCAGTCGGTCCTTTGGAATTTGAACGCTTTCGATCAGTGGGGTGTGGAATTGGGTAAGCAGCTTGCCAAGGGCGTTTTGCGCGATTTGGCCGCTGAAAACACGCCTGCCGCACACGATGCCTCGACCAGCGGACTCATCAACTACTTCCGCGCGCACAAAAAGTAATCAGCTTTTCACTTCGACTGCGTCTCCAGCCTAAATCTGGAGACGCTCACACCCATTTGGGCAGTCTGCAACTCACAAGAAGTGTCTTTGTACGATTTATGCAGAGGCGGCAAGATTGACGTAACCTAGCGAATTCAAACGCAAAGTCACTAGAGGAGTGTAATTTAAGGAGAGTAAGTTGCGCTTCAAAAATCAGCGTGGACGTACACACATTCGCAATTCAACACGATGAATGTGGTCCGGATCTTCGTTTGGATCGTTCAAGTAGACCTCGTACATCGGACCATCTTCCGGCACGTAGCCGCTTTCCTCCAGCCATTCGCCGCAGGTGTAATTCCAAATTTCGGGATACTGCTCAACGTGAATCTCAAAGCGAGCGCGCACATACATACCCGCCTCCAACTTCATGAGCGAAAGAGGCGCCACGTCGGTCACCGTTTCTGGCAGCGTCACACCGGTGCTGATGCGCAACTTTTCGGGCGCTGTAATCGACGGATCGTCGTGATAGGCACAAATGACCTCAGCGCCTGGCATCGCGAAATAACCGCGAGGTCCCGCAATCTGTCCCAACTTGGCAAAGAGCTTGCCAAAGAGTTCTTCATCGCCGCAATACGGTCCCACATGTCTAATGTAAGCAAAGTTGCGTGCTTCAAGTCGTTCAATGGTCAAAGAAACAGGCTTCACTGTTGTCATCGGAATCTCCTTTGGTTTGTCATCAACAGCACGCGCAAGATACGTTTCCAGCGGTTCCAAATCTTTCCCTTCCTTGCTTTTCGCTTTGCAAATCTTGCGAAATGCACTTGCTGTCATGCCGAACTGCTTTCGGAACGCACGCGCGAAAACCGCTGAACTCTGAAAACCTGTATCAAACGCGATTTCCGTGACACTCAAATCCGACGACATTGCTAATAAATTCGCGGCTCTTTCCAAACGTAATCGCAAAATATACTGATAAAGTGACTCACCACGCAGCGCTGTAAAAATTCGATGAAAGTGAAACGTTGAAAAATTTGCTGTTTTTGCCACGTCTTCAACAGTCAATGGCTCTCGTAAATGCTGCTGAACGTAGTCCTCTGCCCGCTCAATGCGACGCAAATAATCGCGATTCCACATATAACCTCTTGAAATAATTAAGTTTTAATTTTTCAAATTTTAGATAAAAAAAGAGGCCCCAAGCGAGCTTGAGACCTCTACGCGCCCCCAGCAGGACTCGAACCTGCGGCACCAGGTTTAGGAAACCTGTGCTCTATCCACCTGAGCTATGAGGGCACTTTGAAAAAGAGCTCGTTCACACACGAAGCAGTGCGTGAACTGGCCAGTTGGCGAGACGAGAAACACCACCCAAGGCGCAAAGTTCAACCAAAAAGATGCAACCCGCAACCTCGGCACCAAGAGATTCAACCAAAAGGCAAACAGCCTCGGCCGTACCACCGGTGGCCAACAAGTCATCAATAATAATCACTCGATCACCAGTTTGCAAGGCATCTCTGTGCACTTCGAGTGCATCTTCGCCATATTCTAGGCTGTAAGTTGCACGAACCGTCTCACAAGGCAGCTTTCCAGGCTTTCGAGCAAGCACAAGCGGCAATCCCAACATGGGCGCAATCGCCGCGCCAAACAAAAAACCGCGCGACTCAATCGCAAGCAATTTTGTGCCACCCAACATTTTGACGAGCGAGCACATTTCGTTCGCAACAGCCAAAAACGCTTCGGGAGACTGCAAAATCGGCGTGATATCCTTAAAAATAATGCCAGGCTTGGGGAAATCCGGCACATCACGCAAAAGCTCACGAACTTTTTGAATCTCAGTCGATTCCATGGTCGCCTCCAAAGTGCACGCGTTTTACGACAATTCTCACAAACGCTCAAGCATCCAGAGCTCTTGGTTTTTCAGATGAGTAATTGGCCCAACCAAACGGCTAGCGGGCAGGCAAATACTTCATAGGATCAACAGGTTTGTTGTCGATTCGCACCTCAAAATGCAGGTGCGGGCCGGTGCTTCGGCCAGTATTGCCGACTTCCGCAATCGGATCACCTTGGCGAACTTTGTCGCCTTCTTGGACCAAATTTTTGCGGTTGTGCGCATAAACGGTGACCATGCCGCCGTCGTGACGCAAGATCACCAAGTTGCCATAACCGGATTGTTTATTGTCGCTGTAAATAACTTCGCCTTGCGCAGCCGCAACAATGACGGTGCCAGGTTTAACGGCAACATCGATGCCACGGTGCTGGTGTCCGCTGCGCTTGCCAAACGTGGACGAAATCACACCGCGATCAAGCGGCCAGCGAAGCTTGGGGCGTGGCGCTGACTTTTTAGGCGCGGGCAATGCGGCTGACTGCATACGTTTTTTTTCGCTGCGCGCCACAATTTCGTCCACGCCGTACAAAAAAAGTTCCTGCCCAACGGCGAGTTTTTCGGGCGATTCCAAAAGATTGGCTTCAACCAAATCTTCAAATGGCAAATTGAATCGCTCTGCGATCACAACCGCCGTATCGCCTTTTTTGACGGTGTAAAAACGTCCAATGATTTCAGGCGGTTCCGGCGGTTCATACAACTCAGGCTCCTCTTCATAGAGCACTCGCTGCTGCGAACTTCCACATGCAAACGCGAAACAAAGTGCCAAAAAGAGGAGAAAAACGCGCATCAGACTTTCTTTTCGCGACCAATCAGCGCCACGACAGCGGTCACAGCAAAGCCAATTACAATGCAAAGAACTGCAACGCCAATGTCGCCCAAATCAGGCTTGAAAAATTCGGTTGGATACTGATCCGGCGTCAATTTGGCGAGCAAATCAGTAGTAACTTCGCGACCTTTGTACAAACTGCCCAAGGCAGGCTCAACGCCACGTTGGAACGGATAAAGGCCCACAACCGCGCCCACAAGCAAGCCCAAAAGCACGCCCAGCGTTGGCGCTTCAAAACGACGCAACAACCACTTAAGCAAGTTGGAAACCACCACAATGCCCACGAGCACGCCCAGGCCGGTCGGCAAAATGATGTCCAGAATAGGATCTAAAATAGCAGTAAAATCGCGGGCTTTCAGCGCAAGCTTCAAGACATCGATTGCGCCCAAAATCGGCACATACGCGCCCAAAACCAAAAGCAGATAGCCACCACTCACACCCGGCAAAATCATGGCGCTCGCGCCCAAAATACCGGCCACAAAAAACATCAAAAAGCCTTCAGCGTGCGCGGCATCCGGCTGTTTCATTTGGAAATACGCGATAGCCGCCATCACGACGACACCCAAAACTGCGCCCACCGCCACGGACGGCGTAAACTTTTTAATCATGGCCCAAACGACCGGCAAACCGCCTAACGTCAAGCCAATGAACAAGCTGTACATCACCACGCGATGATCAACGACCAAGCCTTTCACCGCGCCTGCAAGCAACAAAATCACAAGAGCCGCCGCACAAACGACCGAGACCAAAAGCGCGATGCTCACTTTGCGGAATTTGAGCGTTGTGACTTCTGCAATTGCATTAATGAAACGCTGATAAATGCCAGCAGCAACAAGCATTGTTCCGCCGCTGATGCCTGGAACCAAGTTTGCGAGGCCCATCAAAGCGCCGCCAAAAACGCCACGCCCACAAAGTTTTCCGATAGATTCTTTAGATTCATCGGATGAGGCGCTCTCGTTGAGCACGCCTTCGGGATTTTCTTGACTCATTGAAAATTTCCTGGCGCAAATCGCGCAACAGTCGGAATTAATTACGAAAAAATCAGATTGTCTCGTTATCAAATAAACCTTGCTTTGAATAAGCTTCAAACGCTGCAAAGTTTGTTTTTTCAAGCGTGATAGGCGTAATACTCACGTAACCTTCGGCAATTGCATCACAATCGCCGTTTTCGGAAGGCGCAAATTCTAAATGGCCGCCGATGTAGTAAACCGGCTTGCCGTCTAATTCACCTTTTTGGCGAATTGCGCGGGCGTACTCGCGGCGTCCCATGCGCGTCCACTTAAAACCACGAATCGGTTGATTGAGCGTGTTGGGCACATTGACGTTTAGGTACGTGCGCGCTGGAAAATCTAAGTCTTTGAATTTGCTAACAATTTTCGCAGCAACTTGTGCGGCAACTTCGTAATTCTCGCCCGGCCCTTTCAGCCAATCCAAACTGATAGACATGGATTTAATGCCATTTGCTGCACCTTCCATGGCCGCTGCCGCCGTACCGGAATACTGCAAATCATCAGCCAAATTGGGACCGCGATTGATGCCAGCCACCACAAAATCCGGGCGCTTTGGCAGCAAACCATTGCACGCAAAATAGACGCAATCCGCAGGCGTTCCAGAAAGAGCGAATTCTCGCTCTCCGCGTTTTTCAACGGTAATCGGGCGCAACAACGTTAATGCCGCACTGGATGCTGAACGTTCACCATTGGGCGCAACCACGTAAACTTCGTCAATTTCAGAAAGAGCTTTTTGAAGCGCCACCAAACCGGGTGCACCAAATCCATCATCATTCGATAGAACAATCATTTTTTACTCCGCAAAATCAGGAAACATCTTTTACCGGAGTAAGCCTGCAACTGCACGCGGAACAACACGTTTTTATGAGAAATTGGATGTTTCGCAGAGATTGAAACTGCGTCGAGAAAAACAGAAGGCATAAAAAAAGGCCAGAACCTAAAAGATTCTGGCCTTCAGTCGGGGTGAGAAGATTCGAACTTCCGACCACTTGCACCCCATGCAAGTGCGCTACCA
>JAZUEA010000190.1:0-3870 GCA_045639945.1 Myxococcota bacterium | reverse complement strand
GTGAGCGTACCAAGCGAATTAAGACCTAAATGGTTCGCAATCAACAAACTTGCAAAACCAACCATCGTTGTAAGCGACGAAAGAGTCGAAGAAGATCCAGTCGTTTTGAGGATGTAGCCCACACTGCCAGGACCCAAGATTTGGTGGCGGTGGTAAATGTGGATCGCATTGTCCACGCCCATGCCGATCATGGTCGGAATCGCGAGCATGTTGAAGAAATTCAACTTCATGCCCAAAACCGCCATGCTGCCGCACGCAAAGAAGAGGCCCAAGAAGAGCGGCATCACAATCATTAAAGTGCTGGAAATTCTGCGTTCGAAAAGGAAAACGAGCACAAAGACGGTGAGCAAAGAAGCAATACCGGTCTTCATGCCGTCGGTCTTCATGGCAATGAGCACATCCGCCCAAATCATAGGCTTACCCGAAACGGTCGGCGGCTCACCATCGGCACCTTTCAAACGCAACATTTCATCGCGGAACTCAAGCGCAGCCTCACCATCAGACGACGAACCGCGCATTGAAACAAAGATAAATTCGCCCAAACGGCCATCTTTGTCGCTGAATTTGGATTTCACCCAATCCGGCAATTCCTCGACCGTAAATGGCGAAGGTTCGCAGTGCTTAAGCAATTCATCGGCACCATCGCGAGCATCGCCTTCAAACAGCTTCACTTTGCGCTTGAGCTTGCGACAAATCTTTTGAACCCACTCCCCTTTTGCCTCTTGGTCTTCGGGAATCAGGCTAAAGATGGTCTGATAGCTCTTGATGCGGCACTCGCTGCCCACTTCCTTCATGCGGGCGTCAAGCTGCTTGTAAATGGAACGCGCTTCCTCTGCGGAGTTCGTAAAAATAACAGCCGGTGCGGTTGCTGTGCTGGTGCCATACTGGAGTTCTTCGTAATCCTTCTTCTTCTTGACCGTTTTTTCGCCCAAGTTGTTGAAGTTCATTTCGAAATCCATGCGTTCCAAGCCAAAGACAAGACCCGCAACACCGACCATCACCGCGATCACAACAGTGCGCATGCCAAGCGGGAAACGACGGCGAATGACATCGCCTGAAGCATCGCGTGCGACTTTGTAACCCATGAGTTTCAAAGGAGAAATTCGTTCAAAGACGAAGCAAAGCGCGGGAGAAACCACCATCACGGACAAAACGGCCAACGCGACGCCGCAAGCGGCCACCGCACCGAACTGGCTGAATCCTTTGAAATCCGCCAAAGTCAGCGAAACAAATGCAGAAATCGTGGTCAAAGCAGCCAGAGCGCTGGCTTCACCGCATTCCAAGTGGGTGACGATCATCGATTCAAGCACATCGCCGCCCGCTGCTCGTTCTTCACGATAACGACCAAAGTAGTGAATGCCGAAATCGATACCCAACCCCAGCAACACCGCGAAAATAAAAGCGGTAATCAGGTTGAGGTAACCGACCGAAAGCGCAACCAAGCCAACAGTCCAGCAAATGCTAAAAATCAACGGGACCATTACGCAGAAAAGTGCGCGAATGCTGCGGAACCACACGATGATGAGCAGGCAAAGAATAACGACGGTCACGCTGATCGAAGAAACCACGTCGCTCGCGATGCCATCGGATTGCTCCAGCGCAGAACGATAACCACCGCCCAAATCCACGCGCTCCACAATCTGATTTTCACCGATCGGCCCGAGACGCGTTTCGACTTCAGTGCGCACAATGCGATCGACCACGTCCAAAATGTGGCGGCAGAACTGTAAGTTATTTGAAGACTTTGCCGGATAAACCTGCAAACCGATGGTGGTGTAAGCGCTGTTGTAGAAATATTCCCTGTAATTCGCGCGCTCTTTGCGGAAAGTACGACCAATCTTTGAGAGACCATCGTCGGCTTCAAGCTCACCCCAAGCGTAGGTTACGCCTGCGTTTTCATCTTTGGGCTCTTCAGCTTTTTCACCATCGTTATCGTCAAACAGAGCAAGCGAACCCGACACGGCTTTGCGAATTTGCTCAGTCAAGTCGTTGTAGTAGCTCTCAAGCTCGTCCAACGTGGCGAAGATGGTCAGCGCGTTTTTATCAATAATATCAACGTCTAAGCGCCAATCGACCTTGGTGATATCGGGATCCGCTTCAAGCGCCGCCGCAATGCCACCCAGCTCCTGCTTAACGCGATCAAATTGATTGGTTTTCAACGTTACAATCAAAAGATCAGCGCTTCCCAAGCGGCTTTCCAAAACCGCCATGGATTGCACGCTCTTGGCGCTTTCCGGCAGCAAATCTTGCAAGCTGCTCTTCAGCGTCAAACCAGGTCCATCGCGCCCCGGGACCTTAATTGCCAACGCTGCCATCGCCAGCGAGAGCAAGAGAGACAGGCCAAAAACCAAATACGGGTGCCGGTAAATAAACGTAATGAGACCACGAACCGGCTTTTCCGGAATGATGCGCATGGCGCTCTCCTTAAAACAAAAGTGGCAGTGGATAGCACGACCAACAAAGAAGGCAAAGGATAGACATTGTAGATTTCTTGTGAGTTTTCGTCACGAGACTCTATCAATCCCAAGAAATCTTCTTGCACGATTTGATTGAATGCCGTGAAACTCCGAACGTCTTAGGCCATTGCTTTGCACGAAAGGTTTTTTAAATGCGCAAAACTGCTCTGATTTTATTGCCTTTTCTTTTCTGTTCCGCCAACGCCAATGCCGATGAATTACGCGGCTTCGCAGGTAAATCAGGCACAGTCTCCGCTGCAACTTTGACCCCCGCCATGCACGAAGGTGATGGGTACGGCGAAAAGTACACATTTAATGCTGATTTTGGCGAAATCGGCGATTTCTACTTCTCAATGGCGATTTCGAACTTCGGCGTCGGCGATCATAAAATGGAAGCACGCGGACGCTTCACGATCGACGGCAAAAAAGTTGAATGGAAGCGTGAGTTGGACAGCGATGAGTGGAGCAACAACAAAAATAGCTTCCGCATCAAAGCTGGCACCGCAGTGATTCAAGGCACGCCTGATCGCCTGGTTTTGACCTCTACCAAGAGCGGAAACAGCATTGAAGCTGTCTTTACGCCGATTGCTCCGGCTTGGCGTCCAGGCACTGATGGTCGCGCGATGTTTGGCAAAAACATCAGTGATTTCACAGTGTTCCCGCTCATGAATGTGGAAGCCACCGTTACCATGAAGGGCGAAGAACCGAAAACGGTGAACGGCTTTGGCTATGGCACACACAGCTGGAGCGATTTGATGACCTACGATATGGCCACGGTAACCTACGATTTCCGCGGTATTTCGGGCGATTCCACCATTTATTTCCGCAAATTCATGACCACGAAAGAATACGGTTCTAAGCCTCTTAATTACGTTTTGGTCACGAAGGGCGACAAGGTCATTGCTGAGTCATTTACGTTTGACATGCAGCCCACCGCTGGCGGCTTGTACGTAGACAACAAGCACGACAACAAGTACCAAGTTCCTGAGTCGTTTACCCTTACTGCTCCTGGAATTAAGGGCACTTTCACCAAGAAGAAGCTTCGCCAGCGTAAAGACGTTTTGGCCGACATGAACTTTGCCGTTCGCCAAATCGCCAAGCTCTACTCCAAGCCCGTTCGCTACGACTACGATACGAACTTCTCCGTGGACGCAGGTGGTCAGCATTTTGAAGGCGTTGGTCGCTATGAGGTTTATCACTGGAACAAGTGATTTTCCTCGCTCAAAAAATCCTTCTTTTTAACTTTTTCGCTGAACAACCCCTCTAAAACCGCTCTCAAACTCCCCAAAAACGACTCGGAAAAGATCTGAGACAAAAACACGTCTTGCTATTTTGCTTAATATTTTCAAATACTTTTAATTTGGTCGCATAAACTGCAAGCCATGTTCGATTTTTGTAGACTTGTAGCTTATGC
>JAZUEA010000189.1:0-14218 GCA_045639945.1 Myxococcota bacterium | reverse complement strand
CCTAAACCCGGAATTGGACGAATCGCGTTGCGCTCAGGCGCGCCGATTGTGCCAGTTTTTGTGGGTGGCCTTGCTGGTTCTTACTTGGGTGTGGTGGCGAACGCGCTCAATCCTAAAATGCCGCCTGTTCGCGTTTTCTTTGGAAAACCGATTGATATCGAAGATTTGCGCGGCCGGACCGATAAAGAAGCGCACCACGAAATCGCGAATCGCACCATGGCTGCGATTGCCGAACTGGGCGAAAAAGATCGCCAATACATGGCTCAGCGCTAACGCCTCTTCATTTCTCACTTGTTACGGGTGATGCTCGATGTTTGCAATTCGACTTTATCCGTGCAATCTCTATTGATTGTCTTTTATGACATACAAAGAGAATGCCAAGGAAACGCATGAAGCTTTTTAATCGATTTTTAGGCTATTTTCCGCTGCGACCACTGGGATTGCTGGTGCTGGCTCTCGGATTGATTGCGTTTTTGTATTACGGCGGCCAGCAGGCTGATTTCATTTTAAAATCAGCTGGATTGCTTTTGATCGGCTTGGTCGCAATTGCGCTTGTGTCTGTTCTTGTGTCAATGCTGCAAGTGCTTGTGATGTTGAGTTGTGTGACAAACATTGTGAATGCAGAAGCAGAGCATGTGCAGGTGGGACAAGCGTTTTCGTATGTGACTCTAAAAAAACTTCGCTTCTATTTGCTCTCAGAAGTTTCAATGCATGTCACAGCGCCCGTTTCTGCGAAATGCGAGTTTGAAAAGAGAGAAGATCGAAATCTCATTGAAATAATTCGATTTTCTGAACGCGGTCGTCTGTCGAAAATCGAGCAAGTTGTAACAGTTCGAGACTTGTTTGGCTTGGTCGCAATTTCATGGCCGTTTGTAAGAGCCGTGAATTTGGTCGTGGAGCCCAAAAAACACGCGTGCGAATTTGCGTTAGAGCTACAAGACATTACAGGAGAAGGCATTTCTCATCCGCAAGGTCAGCCCGAAGGCGATCGTGTTGAACTTCGGCCATACGCGCCCGGCGATCCGTTGCGGTTTGTGCTTTGGAAAATTTACGCGCGCACGCGGCGATTGGTGGTGCGAACGCCAGAGCGCGCTCTCAATCCTGAACCGACAGCGCTGGGCTGTTTCATCGCTGGTCCAAACGATGAACTTTCGGCATCCACCGCGCGGCTTTTGTTGGAGCACGGCGGTTTTGGACAAGATTTTGTGTTTGTCGCGAGTGGCGCGAAATCGCCGGCGCGCAACAAGCAGGGCGCAATCGACGATCTCATCGATTCGGTTGAGCATCGCGAAAATGCGGCTTCGAATTTGGCACAGCTTACGGCTCAAGTTGAGGCCGCTCGTTTGGATAACGCGCTTTTTTTGGTGCCAGACCAACCGGGAGAATGGCTTGATGGGTTGCGAGATTTTGTGAAAACGCTTCGTCGTGCGCCCACGATTATTGTGACAACCGACGAACATCGCGAATTTCATTCAAAAAAGCAGAAAATGCTCGAGCGCTTTTTGTTTGCTCAAACGGAATCGCAGTCTCGTTTGCCGGCGCTTTATCGCGAGCTTTGTAAGTTAGGCACTGTCCGCGTTTTTCATGCTCAAGCGGGTCGAGAGTTGAGCGCGCACGAAATTGAGGCATGGCAATGACCGCGTATCGAGAATCGACCACACTTTTGTGGGTAAAAATCGCACTTTTTGCTGCCGCAATCTGGATTGGAATTGCGCGGCTAGCTTCGTTACCCGGCGAAATTGCTGCTGTTTTGGCTGTTGTGCTGGCGGGACTGCAGGCGCGCTATTGGGCCGCTTCTAAGTTGCGAACGTTACCGGCTGTTTTGATCGGTTTGTGCGCAGTTTTGCTTGGTCTTGGTGGAAATTTCTTTGTACGCAACATTTGGGGATTTTCGCTTGCCGCTCGAAATATAATTCAACTCGCCGATATTATTCTGTTTTTCTGGATTTCGTTCGGCGTGGTTTTTGCCCTCAGATTCGTTGCAGCGCGTCATCGGTCGTTTGCTGTTTTAGAGTTGGTGCTGGTGCTGTTTTCCATTGCTTCAGCGTGCGTAGCGCATCGCGGTTTGCATTTGGATCAACCCAGATTTCTTTCTGATTTCGCGCTTGTAAATGGACTTGACCCTCAAGATTTAATGATGGGAATTGGTATTTTTGGGGGTTGCGTTTCGGCATTTTTACTTTTGCGAGTGGAAGGTCGATTTAAGCTTTGGACCACGCTTTTGGTTGTTTTGTTGTTGGGCGTTTTGGTGTTTTGGCTGAGGTCTGCAATTCCTGTAAAACCCGTTGTGGAAACAGGACTTGGACTCACCGAAGATGACCAAAATGGCGACGATCAAGATGAGCGAAACAATGGTGATTCAAGCAACGAAAAGGGCGATTCCCAGCAGGGCGGCGGACAAAGCAAAAATCGCGACGACGATAGCGGTAAGAAAAAAAATAAGAATAAGAATCAAAATAAAAACCAGCAACCGCCGCCATATCCTGTTGCAATTGCTGTGTTTCACACCGATTTCGAGCCGCAATCTGGTGTGATGTATTTCCGCCAGCAAGTTTTGTCGCATTATGACGGCAATCACCTTGTTGCAGATACGAGCGGCCTTTACGACCAAGACGTTTTAACCGCGTTTCCTGTTGATGAATCGCTGGTTGCGCAGCCTGTTCAAACGCCGGCATTTCACGTGGAAGTGCCCACGTCCATGTATTTGTTGACCGAGCATCCGCAGCCACCGGCGCTTTCTGCTTCGACCATGCTTTCGCCGCTCGACAATCCTGATTCTCAAAGATTTGTGGCAGCTTACGAAGTTCGGTCGTTGGTGCTCAATGTACCGATTCAGCGTTTGGCGGGTCGCAAGTCGGTGCCGGATTCATGGTCGGCTGAGCAGCGAGCGCATTACCTGCAAACACCGGATGATCCTCGATACGCAGCGCTGGCCGAGGAAATCGTGCGCGAAGTCGATCCGCGATTTTTGTCGGATGAGATGATTCGCGCATTGGCAATTAAGCGTTGGCTCGAAAAGAACGGATTTTACACAAGAAAAGAGAAACACGTCGATTGGGAAGATCCAGTGGCGTCGTTCCTTTTTGGCAACTTGCGCGGGTATTGCGTGCATTTCGCGCACTCTGCGGTGCAGCTTTTGCGTTCGCAGGGCATTGCGGCGCGCGTGGCGATTGGCTACGCGGTGGACACGATGACGCGTGGCTCGAGTTCGACGGTGCTCATTCTTGCGGATCGCGCGCACGCTTGGCCGGAAATTTACGTAGATGGCGTGGGGTGGGTGACGTTCGATATTTATCCGGAGCGCTCCGACGAAGTGCCGCAAGAAGTGGTGGATCAGTCGCTTGAGAGTTTGTTGGGTGAGCTTGCGCGTCGCGATCAGTCGGGCGGTCGAAGCGCAGATCCAAGTAACTTTAAGCTCGAAATTCCGTGGAAAACGATCGGCATCGTGCTTTTGCTACTGCTGGCCTTACTCCTCGTTTCTGCTTATATCATCAAGATTTACAGACTTTTGGCTTATCGCTTCGCATCGAGTGAAGAGCGTGGTCGCTTGATGTATCGCGCAAGTTTGGATCGGTTGACCGCTGTTGGACTTGGTCGTCAGATTTACGAACTGCGCGAAGCACACGCAAAACGCATTGACTGGCCTGCTTTTACGGCGCTCACAAATGCATTTTTGCAGCTGAAATTGGGACGCGATTTGCAGGCTCTCGAAACCATGCAAACCGCATACTCTGAATTTAACGCGGTGTTTTCTAACAAGATTTCTCTGGGACGTCGTTTGCTCGGTGCGATCGATCCCTTGAGCTGGTGGAGGACCAAATGATCGTAACGCAAGACAAAGATCCCGCAGCTTTGGACCGCGCTCGCGCCTGCGCATCGCAAATTACGGCGCACATGGCGCGTGACGTTTGCGGTCGTGATGATGTGTTGGAATTGGTGACGATTGCGCTTTTGGCGGGCGGTCACGTGCTTTTGGAGGATTTTCCTGGCTCCGGTAAAACGCTGCTTGCTAAAGCTTTGGGCGGCGCATTCGAAAATATCGAAAATCATTCAGAAAATGAGCTGCCAACTTTCCGTCGTGTACAGTTTACGCCCGACTTGCTGCCGTCCGATATCACCGGTGTGATGGTTTTTGATACCGAATCGCAGACGTTTCACTTCCGTCGTGGTCCGCTTTTTGCGTGTGTGGTGCTGGCTGACGAGATCAATCGTACAACGCCCAAAGTTCAGTCCGCGCTTTTGGAATCCATGGCGGAAGGCCAAATCACTGTCGACAACGTGACTTATCCACTGGGCGAGCTGTTTTTTGTGTTGGCCACGCAAAATCCGCTGGATCAAATTGGAACGTACCCGTTGCCAGTCGCGCAGTTGGACCGATTCCTTTTTAAAATCCGAATGAAACACATTGATCGCGATGCAGAACTCAAAGTGCTGCAAACGTGGGGGTTGCCGTTTGAACGGGAAGTTTTGCCAACAATTTCGCGGGATTCTGTGATTGAAGCACGCAACGTGATTCGCCGCGAGATTAAAGTGGTCGATGAAATTCAGGCGTGTTTGGTGGATTTGGCGCGGGCGCTTCGTTCGGATCGCCGCTGTTCACAAGGCGTTTCGACGCGTTCACTTGTGCAGGCCATTCCAGCGCTTCAGGTTCGCGCGGCGTTGCACAATCGCTCATTCGTGTCGGCTGAGGACATTGAAGCGCTTGCTGTGCCGCTGTTCCAACATCGTTTGGTGCTTCAGCCCGGCGCGGAAGATGCTGAAATCATTGTGCGCGAAGCCATAAAACAACCGCTCGAAAAGCTTAATCGCTCCATGGTTATCTGATGAATCACCGTTCGCTCGCTCTCAGTTTTTTGTTCGCTTTTCCTGCGAATTTTGCGGTGGATGCTCATGCGCAAGTCCAGACGCAGTCTGCAGAATTTCGCTTAACGCCAGATGAGGAACTCGCAGTTCAAACGCTCGACAAGGAAAAGTTCATTGAGGCACGCGAGCGAGCACAAAAAATTTTGGAGAAAGACAGTTCTTCAATTGCTGCAATGTATGTTTTGGCCAGCGTACACTGCGAAATTGAAGGCAATTTGGCGCGAGCTCTGTTCTTAATTCGCTCGGCGCGTCGTGAATTTGCAGCGCGTTTTGGTGAACCGCCGACCGAATCTCATGCGCGATTTTGGTGCCGGATGATTCTCATTAAAGAGGAACAAATCTGCGCATTAATGGATCGGCGAGAAGAGCAACTTACTGTTTTAAAACAGCTTTTTGACTATTTTCATGATTCTGCCTTTGAGGCTGAGCAAATTTGGCCACTGCTCAAGTTGGGGCAATTCAAAATCGCTCGAGAATTGGGACAACGTCTGATTTTTGATAGTGATTTTGAAGTTCGACTCACTGCGTACAACAGTTTGATTGCGGTTGAGGACGAGGCGCGCGATCGCAAAGCGGGCTACGATATTTCTGCAGCAGCTTATCGCATGGTTGGTGAAGATTCTTGTGTAATTTCAATGAATTACGCACTTGCAGCCATGCAGTGGTATCAAATCGAACAAGCAACGGAGCTCAACCAAAAGGCGTTTCGTGCCACGCGAGCGGATTGCAGTTCAAATCCGCATCGTCAAGGCTCGATGGTTTATTTGGTTCAAGGTGAGTATCAGCGCGCGCTGTCATCGCTGTTGGAACTTCGGAAAAAGCCAGAGCGCGCGTCGCGACGTGTGCAAAATGAAATGACTGTGCGTGGTCACACCGTCGAGCTTTTGTTTGCGATGGGCCAAGTTGAAGAAGCTTTGATGCGTGTTGAGCCGATTTCGGATCGCACGGATCGTACGGGCAACACAAGCGCGTCTACCGAAAATTACATTTTGCACGATTTGATTCTTCACTGGGTTGTTGGAGAAACAAATCTTCGGTGGCAAGAGGAGTTACGTTCCGCTCGTGGCTTCTTTGATGCCTCGAAAATGCGTCTTTTAGCTTTAGAAAAAGAAGCAAAACAGAAAGAACTCATTCATCGTGCATTGCCTTATTCTCTTTCTAATTCACTTTTGATTGACATTGCGCGTGCCTATTACACAGACGTTCGCCCTTGGTATTTCGGTGATTTGGTAAACTTTTTTGGTGAGGCGCTGTTTGAGCAAATCATCACAGAGGCACGAGCCAAAGAAAAATACGAACTTGAAGCAGGTTTGGCTTACTACGACGGCTACTTAGCGGAATTGAGATTTAAACAAGGCAAGTTTACTGAAGCGCGCGAACTCTGTGAAAAAGCGCTCAAGAATTTGCCCAAGTTGGAAAAGTTATTCCGCTTACGCCTTACTGCGATGTACGCGGAAATATTGCGAAATCAGGACAGCGAAATGAGCGCGCTGCGGTTTTACGAGCAGGTCATCGAAGGTTTCCCTGCCATTTTCCGCGTGCTTGATTTGCGTTTGCCGGTGGAGATTTATAGCGACGGCGCTCCGATTTCGAAGCGGGTGGCTGAACTTCTTCGAAAGTCTCCGCGACTGCAGCCTGGTGAAGGTTCCCTGGCGCTGCGTGTGAGCCAGTCGGGCGATACGGCGCGTTGCTGCTTGCATGGTTCGCACGGTCGACGCTTGGTTTGCACAGAATTGGACGAAACGAGCGAAGAAGCAAAAACGCTTGTAAAAGAGAAAAACTTTGAAAAACAAGCAATTGCAGCTGTCGATGCATTTCACAAACAAGCTTTTTCGCCACTCGTAGAAATGACGTCTGAGAATTTGAATAGCTTGGATGGACGTGCAGGCAAGGTGAGCGCGGATCTTGTGCTCAAAAATCTGCTGAACGACGGTTTGTCGAATAAGGAGAGCGGCAAATGAAGTCGTTGAAATTCCTTGTTTTCTCTTTGATTTTCGCTGGTTCTTCGTTCGCTCAAGAATCGGAAATCGTCCGCGCTAATGAATCGAGATGCATTGCCAAAGGTGGAGCAATCGCTCGGTTCAACAATTTCGAAGGCTGCATCATCAACGGCAAAGCCGAAGGACCGTGGTATTCCGCAACTCGCCATCTCACCATTACTTTTGAAAACGGCAAAATTTTAGGACCCACTTGGCGCTACGGCGTAGAGGGTCACGTAAGTAGTACGGGCTTTTTGGTTGACTCTAAGAAAAATGGAGAGTGGAAATTCTTCAGTGATTTCGGAAGGTTAAAGTCCAAAAAAACTTACGCTGATGACGAGCTCGATGGGCCATTTATTGAGTGGTTTCCAAATTGTCATCGTGATGTTGAAGGCGCTTACAAACACGGAATGCGCCACGGCCACTTTAAAACCTGGAGTTCAAAAGGTTTTCTCCTCCAAGAAGGTGAGTACGAAAACGATGACCGCGTTGGCGTTTGGACGTTTTATAGCGCAGATAAAGGCGCTCTCGAACAGCGCGGACAATTTGTTTCCGATGAAAAAACAGGCACTTGGGAGTTGTTCACGCGCGCCGGAACGCTTTGGAAAAAAGTTGAGTATGAACACGACGAATTGAAAGACCCACTCGCTCAAGCGTGCCGCGCCAAAGGCGGTATGTGGTCGTTCGATTTTGAAGAGCTCGAAGAAGGTTGCTTCAAAGACGACGATCGAGTGGGACTTTGGCGGCGCTGGTATCCAGAAGGTTCTGTTCGTTTTGAGCAAAATTACGATTGGGAAACTCACCTTTTGCATGGAACTTACAAAGAATTTCACAAGTCGGGTGAGCTGTTTGCCGAAGGTCAGTTCGATCAAGGCATGCCGATCGGCGACTGGATTTACAAAAATGCTGCCCAAAAAGCTGAAGGCACGGAACTCGGCCGCATTCATCTCGAGAGAAATGGTTTAGAGGTTTGGAAAAAGTGGTCGCCAGACGGCGTGCTTTTGGAAGAGGGCAATTTTATCGACGGTCGAAAGCACGGCATTTGGAAAAAATATTATCCGTCAGGCCAAATCGAAGAAGAGACGCCGTACGTAAGAGGTCAACGCAAAGGTCCCGGTCGCGGTTGGTTTGAATCCGGCGAGCTCAGCTACGAAGGTGATTTCGAAGGCGGCATTCGCGTTGGTTATTGGAAAGCCTATTACCGAAACGGTCGCGTCGCCTGGCAAGGAAGCTACAACGCGGACACCGGCGCCAAAGAAGGCGTGTGGGACGAATTCTCGTGGCTCGGAAACCCGATGCTGCGTGGTGAGTTCCGCGACAACTTGCGCGTTGGACCTTGGCAAGAGTGGCACGACAACGGTGAACTTCAAGCGACTGGCAACTACGAAAACGACGAGCGCGTGGGCGACTGGAACGAATATTGGTACTCAGGCGCGTTTTGGCGCACATCGCATTACGTTGACGGCGAAACCAATGAAAATCTGCTGAAAGCCTGCGAAAACATTGAAGGTTTTTACTCGGTTGATCAGCAAGAACGCCGAGTTGGATGCCAAGTTTGTCAACCGCTCGATGACGGTGCGATTGAAATTCAAAACGAAGGTTTGTGGCGTTGGTGGCATCAAAACGGGCGACTTGAGCGCGAAGGCAAATTCCATCGCGGCGAATTTGAAGGTGATTGGCGGTACTTTTACGAAGACGGCACGATTCGCCTCGAAGGTCGCTACGAAAAAAGTCGCGAAGTTGGTACCTGGAAAGGCTACCACCCAAACGGCAAAATCAGCTTTCATGGCGAGTATTTAGATGGCGTTCCAAATGGTTTGTGGGTGACGTTCCATCAAAACGGCAGGCGCCAGAGCGAAGTTTCGTATGTAATGGGACAGAAAATTGGAACCTGGCGAAATTATTACGAAAACGGAAATTTGTTTGAGGAAGGTCAGTACGACTGGTTGCCAATGCCTAAGCCGGTAAAGTCGAGTTTTGTACGAGCGTTCAAAGCGGTTCAAAAGCAAGTGGCTGCTGTTGCTCGGGAATTGCTCGCGCCGCCTCTGCCCAAAGGCATGCCCTATAGGAATGCACAAAGCGCACCGAGCGGATTATGGAAAACTTTCTATGATTCCGGGACGTTAAAGGGTGAAGGGATTTTTGAAAACGGCCAGCGCCAAGGAAATTGGCAGTGGTATCGCGAAGATGGATCGGAATGGCGCGCGGCGAAGTACAAAAACGGAAAAGAAGTTCGCGAGAATTAACCCAATAATTCCGCGAACTTTCGACCGGTGAGCATGGTTCGACCTAAGCGAACGCGGTCGATGCGCAATGCGCCGTCGCCACATTGAATGCAGCAAAAGCCGTCGACCAAAAATGGTGTGCCTGGCTTTAAATCGGCAAACGGTGCGGCTTCAACCGGCGAACCCTTGAAAATCACAAGCAATTCGTCGCCCAACCCTGTGAACGCGCCGGGATCCGGACTGTAGGCACGAATGAAAGCGTCCACTTCATCGGCCGGTTTGCTCCAGTCGATTTCAAGCGCTTCGGGATCTTCCAGCTTGGCCCAGGTGATTTCGCCGGTTTGCGGCTTGGGTTCAAAGACTTCGCCCAACGCCATGCGAGAAACCACATCTGCAATGATTTCGGCCGCATTGCGTTCCATGCGCTCTGCCAAGTGACCACCTGTTTCGGTTTCGCCAATTTTTACCGGCACGCTTAATAAAACATCGCCTTCGTCCAAACCGGCGGAAAGCACGTGAACGGTGATGGCGGTCATTTCATCTTGCGCGCGAATTGCAGCACTGCACGGATCGGGACCGCGCCAACGAGGCAGCGCGCTCGGATGCACGTTCACGCCCGGTGCGATGGCCAAGACGGACTCGGGGATTCGGTGCGGATAAAAACACGAAACCAGCAAATCAGGTTTGAGTTCGGCGAGTGCAGAAACAATGGCCGGATCCTTTAAATTAGGTTCGAGCCATTTGGGTAACGTCCCGTAATCTTTGAGAAGTTTCTGCAACTTCTGCGCGCCGGGACCTCCGCGACGACCTGCAACGAGACCACAGAGATGAAGCGGCGCCTGGCCTTTTTCGGCGTGCGCTTTCGAATGTTCGATCAGGGCAATCGCGCCTTGCGGATCACCAAAATAAAGGATGTTCATGGGATTCCTTGAAACCGTCACTCTTCGCGTTTGGGTCGCTTCAAAACCATGGGTGGCGGAACCAACAAGCGAACGCGCGGAAAATCAGGATTGGCGGTCACTTTTTCGGTGAGCGCTTTGTCAAATGTGACGTAACGAGCGGTTGTGCGGCTTTGCGCCAAGTTGAGCGCGTCGGTGAATTTGAGACCTTCGCGACAGTAAATCAGCGCAAGTTCAACGCTTTGCTCATCTTCGATGGTGGCGTTTTCCAGACCAATCAGCGTTTCGAGCGCCGTGCAGAGCTGATCTTGCGTTAAGTCGTAAATTTCACTCAAACGCCAAGCAAGCTCCATGAGCACGGTTTTTAAAATGAAAATTTGATCGCTTCGAAGCGCGGCTGCGGCCACTTTGAGGCGCTGTGGATCGTCACGTGTAATCACGTGCACCAACAAATCGGCGTCCGGCGTAATCACGACTACTCCGTATCTACGATTTGGCCTTCGTCCCAAACATAAGGTTCAAGCTCAAGTGCCGCTTTTTCAATGGCTTTTTGCTTGAGAATCTCTTCTGTGCGCTTGGGATAAATTGGGCCGTTGAGTGTGATGCAATGCATCAGTTCGAGCACGGTGCGCCTGGGCACGCTGCGAATCAGTCGCATAATGACGTAATCGCCGCGATCTTCGAGGTCGATGGCTTGACCGGATTGCCAGCTGTGGCGCTCGCGAATCTCTTTGGGAATCACGAGTTGCCCTTTGCTGGAAAGGGTTGTGGCCGTCATTGAATGCCTCCTGTTAAAAACGGCGCAAAGTACGAGGGCGGCGCTCGCGCGTCAAGTTGAGTATTTGTGAGATTTTTTGAAAAGTCTCGTGCTTGACAGGTTAGTGGGCTTTTTCTAAATCTCGAATTTTCAAAATAAACAGTGGAGATGCGTATGCGACGGAACAACCTGGCTTTTTGGGCATTCGGCACGCTGATTTGTGCTTCAGGCTGTGGTAGCTCGCCACCGTCGACTCTCACTGTTGCGCCGCCGATTACGACGATTGAAATGGAACCCATGGTTTTTACGGCCGAGGGAGCATTTGACGCCAAGTCACTCTACGATGATGCTGAAAATGCTTATATTTCGCGAGAGTTCGAAATTTGCGAGCAAAAGCACCAAAAGCTCATCAATATTTTCCCAACCAGTCGTTACGCGCTGACGTCGCACTACAATCGCGGTTTGTGTTTAGAGCGTTTGAAGCGATTTGACGACGCGCTCGGCATGTTCCGATTTTTTGTGGACAACACAACCAGCCGTGAAGACAAGGCTGACGGTCAGTATCACATTGGTCGTTGTTTCTTGGAGTTAGGTCGCGCAGCTGAGGCAAAAGCGTTGTTCGATCTGCTCATTGCGGACGATCCGAACCCAGATGATTTGTCGGAAGCGTTGTTGCGTCGTGGTCATGCGTTTGTTTTGTTGGGCGACTTTGACTCGGCCGAAAAGGATTTCCGTCATTCGATTGAGAATTGCGAGTCGATATATGGTGAGCGGCCGCGCGGTCATGCGATTTATGCCGAAACGGCGTATCGATTAGGCGCGCTCGAACAAAAACACATGGAAGCTGTTCCGCTGCTTTTGCCGCTCGAAAAAATGCAAGCAGACTTAGCGGAAAAGATTAGACTTTTTAAAAAAGCACAGCATTTCTACTTGTCGTCGGTGAGCGTGCAGCAAGCCGATTGGTCGCCCGCTGCTGGCACCGGACTTGGCATTTTGTACAAGCAATTCGCCGAAGACGTGCTCAAAGCCGAAGTGCCGGCAGAATTAAACAGCGAAGAACGCAAATACTACGACCAAGAATTGGTCCGCGTTGTGCGTCCGATTTTTGAGCAATCCCTTGATATCTTTGAGCAAAACATCGAAATGGGCGCGCGATTGGGCGGCGATGAAATTTGGCGCAAAGAAAGCGAAGCAAGCTTAGAAATTTTGCGCACGTGGTTGAAAGAGCACCCTGTCGCAGTGGATCCGAAAAAATCAGAAAAGGCCAGCTGATGCGCGTTTTGGGATTAGATGTTGGACAGCGAACTGTGGGCGTGGCGGTTTCCGACGAAACGCGGTTGATTGCGCAAGGTGTGACCACCATTCGTCGAACCACGCTCGAAGCGGATTTTGAAGCCATCGACAAACTCATTGCGGAATACGAAGTGACCGAGCTGGTTTCTGGTTGGCCGTCGCATCTTTCCGGAAAAGTGAGCGGTCAAGCGCGGCGCGTTGAAAAATTCATCGATGCACTCAAAGAGCACTGCGGTTTGCCGATTTGGTATCAAGATGAGCGTTTGACCACGGTTTCTGCCGAGCGCGCACTTTTGGAAGGCGATGTGAGCCGCTCGCAGCGCAAGGAAGTCATCGACAAAGTTGCAGCGACGATCATTTTGCAAACTTGGCTCGATTGTGAACGCCGAAAATTGCAACTCCGCGAAAATACAGAAGAATGAAGCGATTAATTGCCCTGTTTTTGATCTGCCTTGTGGGCTTTGTCGCTTGGCGGACGTACGATTTTTTTGAAAGTCCACTCAACGACAAACTCGCCGAACCGGTGGTGGTTGAGTTGCCGAAAGGTACGTCGTTTCAAGGCGCGGTGCGAATTTTGGCGCAAGAGCAGCTTTTATCTGAGCCGCTCATGATGCGTATTTATGCGCGTGCAAAAAAAGCGGATGGCAAGATCAAAGCTGGTTTTTACACGATCGATCCCAAAATCAAGCCGTCGGCGTTGCTCGATTTGTTAGTGGCTGGCGATGTGCCCGGTCATCGCGTCACGCTTAAAGAAGGTTTAACGCGTTGGCAAGTCGCTGATTTGCTTGCAGAATCTGGACTTGTAGAGCGTGAAGCTTTTCTCGATCGCGTTGAAAAAGACAAGTTAGAAGGTCGACTTTTTCCGGACACGTATTACTTCAGCGATCATCCTTCGTTGGACGAAATTTTGGGTCGCATGACCGCTCGGTTTAACGATGTTTTTGAATCGCTTTGCTCCGAGTTCGCAGAAATTTGCACAGCAGAGAATCGAGAAAAGTTAATTATTCTCGCATCTTTAGTGGAACGCGAAGCAAAAACTGAACGAGATCGTGGTCTTTGTTCGCGTGTATTTTGGAATCGCTTGGCGCAAAACATGAAGCTGCAAAGTGATCCCACATGTGTGTATGGCATGGCTCGCTATAAAGAAGTGCCAACACCGGTTGCATGCAGAGATTCTTCAAATCTTTACAATACTTATGCGCATGTTGGATTGCCGCCTGGGCCGATTGCCAATCCTGGTCGAGCAGCGTTGCGCGCAGCCATGGCTCCCACGAGCACGCCGGAATCACTGAATCTTTTGTATTTTGTGACCAAAAAAGATGGCAGTGGAGAGCACGTTTTCAGTGAAACGTATGAGCAACACAAAAAGGCGTTGGCTGAAAGTTTAGAGCACTTGCAAAAATAGTGCTTTGATTTCAGAGAGTTAGAATTCTGGCAAAGGCCAGTTTGGTGCCAGACAAATGCCAGATCGCAACGCAGACATCGAGATAATCCAGCTTTTGATGCCCAGTCGCTTGGTTAACACCTGAAAAACCAGCAAACCGCCTAAAAGCGTGTCTGCGCGCTCTGGATCGATAGCTGGAATGCAAAGTCGCGATTCGTGCGTGGGCGCTTGGATGAAGCGTTCGATGACGGCATCCAGTTGCTCGGCGGTGAGTCGGTGGCCGTGCACGTTGCGGTTGGGCACTTTTTCAGGACGGACGTTGTCGGCCAATGCGTGCGCAATGGGTAAAACGCGCTGAATGGTGCCGGCGGTCGCGATGGCTTCATCGAAGGGCAGGCGAGCGCAGAGCGAGAGCTTGGGCTCGAACGTTTGCTCGATGACGTGACGCGCGCGACGCACGGTTTTACGTGTGATTGGATCGCCGCCCAAAAGTCGAGTTGAAACCACCAAAGAACCGAGCGCGATGCTGGTGGTGAGCAGCAATTGCTCGCCGCGACCAAAAATGAGTTCGCTGGAGCCGCCACCCACGTCGACCACGAAAACGGTTTTGTCTTGCGTGAGTTTTAAACCGCTTCGAACGCCAGAGTAGGTGAGACCTGCTTCGCAAGTGCCCGGAATTAAATAGACTTTGATGCCAGCTTCTTCTTTTGCACGACGAAGAAAAACGTCACGATTTTTAGCGGCACGCAAAGCAGCGGTGGCAGTGGCGCGAATTTCGGCGTCGTGCACATCGGCCAATTCCTTAAATCGGCACAACG